>CALVRP010000085.1 GCA_944358665.1 uncultured Bacilli bacterium | reverse complement strand
AGATATATCAGTAATATCATCATTATTTAAATACTCTTTTAATGGTCCAAAGTCAATTTGATCAAACATATTTCCGTGCATAGCCTACTCCGCATTATCAGTACTTGCTGCTGCATCTGTTATATCTAAACTAGCTACATGAGTTGTTCCATCTGACTCAATTACTGTAGCCGTTATTGTACCAGCTGCATCAAAACTGACTGTTTGATTTCTATTAGTTACATTTACAGCAGCATCATTATCTTTTACATAGTTACAAGTGTATTCATCACCACAACCTCTTGGAAATCTAATTGACACTTCATTAGGAGTACCACCAGCAGCAGTTATTGTTGGAAGTAATTCATCGGTTTCTGCTTCTGTAGTATCAGTTACCGGAATATTTACGGCATGTGCTTCAATATAATCAACTAATTGCTGAGTTGAAACTTCAGTTGCTCCATCCGTACTAACATTTCCACCATGAGGTACAGGGAATAATTCAACGCCTAGACTATCCATGTAAGATGCTTTTCTAAGTAGTAAGTTAATATCTTCTGGAACACCAAAGATTAAGAATGCTGGTGTTCTACTTTCACTTGTGTTCTCAAACACATTACGTCCTGACGAATCTTTAACAGCTAAAACCTCAACATTTTCTACAAGTTTTCCCACCATTATATTTTCATCAGTACCGTCTCCAGCTTTCATATAAATATCTATTTGATTGCCAGGGAAAATTGAATTTCCATAAGTACTTTCCATATCAACTGGGAAGTTATAAACAATTTCACCTTTTTTAACCTTTACGAAAGCTGAATCCGGAAGTTCTTCTTCATCAATTACTGTATCAGTATAAAACATACTTCCTTCAGGTATTACAGAATTAATGTTAGAATACTTTCCAACAACTGATGCTTTTGAAGTGATAACGTTGTCACTCAAAGAAATATTTGGAACATCAATTAATTCAACCATGTCATCGGTTATTTCTGTTCTAGGTTGAATTGTTTCCGTTGCCACAGGAACTTGGACTGGTTCTACCGCATTATTTATTTGCGTACTATAACCAATATACAAAAGTATTAAAATTACAACTACACCAATAATTGTAACTGTATTTTTATTTGTTAAAAATCGTTTTGCCGAGTTCAAAAAACTATTCATAATATCATCTCCTTTTTCTTCTTTTAATACGGAACTTCTAATATGGCATCTATTTTATTATTAATCGTCACGGTAACCGGTTCTTCTGTGGCACTTAAAGCAGATCCTGGATTACCCGTAACGCTACTTGTTACTTTAACACTAACCTTCGGGGGTTTTTCATTTATGTCGTAAAATTTAATAGAATATTCACGAGATTTACTAGCGTTTTCAGCATATCTTCTAGCAAAGTTTTCAACGAACTTTTCTCTATTAATTCTGATTTCACCAGTTTTACGATAAGTAGAATAATCAAAAGCATCCCACATAGCTGCTTCTGTAACTTCTTTTAGAAGTTGTGAATTGTGTTCGTCAGTATTGGTCACCGATTGAAAGAAAACAATTAAGAGTAAAGCCGCTACGCCTAACATTACTACTAGCACACCCCAAAATGATTGATTCATCTACTATCACCTCTATTCATCACAAGTATAAAATCTATCGCCTTTAGCATTAGCACATACACCACTTACACCAAGCAAGCTTTTAACTTCGCTATTTAATTTACATCCTGTTCCATCTTCTTCACATCTTAGTGTGAAATCTGAATATTCATGATCATTATTATATGATTGGATAGCTTTTATTTTATCAGCATCCATTGTTAATTCATATATAGGCTCCTCTTGATATTCCATTTCTGGATTACCCTTAACCCCTCGATTGTTATATATAACTTGATTTACAACTTCATTAGCTGTTTGACTGCTATATGTGCCGCTTCCACATTCTAAGCTTTTACTTGCAACATTATAATAGCACCAATTAGCACCGGTATCTCTTTTTTCAGCGCTATAACCAGGGAACGGTGTATTTAAATCAATAGTTCGATAAATAACATTTATGCCACCTGGACAATCATCGCTACCAACTGGGCAAGGATCACAATAACCTAGACAACAAGGGTCATTATCAGGACATACTCTTTCACCCGGCGGACAAACTGCCATATACTCTTCCTCAGTTACTTCCTCCATATCAATATAATATTTACCATTTTCTATTTTGCAAGAACATACTTTGTCGTATTCTTCTTTTGTTACCTCATCTTCGCCAATATAGTATTTATTTCCTTCTTGACGACAAATATTTTCATCTGGAGGAGTATCTTCATCCTCAAAATTAATATCACAAATATAATTTTCAGAAGAACAATTTGTTTGCGATTTACCGTTTTTCACCTTATTACTCATACATGAATTAAACTGACTTTTACAATTTTGACCATTAGCATCACAATATTCTAAAACACAAGCTGTATGTTTTAAATCATTAAACTGATAATCATCAAGGTTCCCTTTTGTTACATAGTTATTACCAATAGCGTTAGAAGAATTTGCGACTTTATAAATATCTTCATCTGTAGTTTGTGCAGTATCACCATTAAAGTAATTTGGATGACCAATAGATTTTGATAAAGAAGAATCTTTTGGAATTGTATATTTAAATGATAAAGTTGCCGCTAAAGTATTATCATCGGTTTTAGTGTTACTAAACGATATAGGAAAATTAGCAACACCAACATCGGTATATTCGACATCTGGAACCTCACTAACAGAAAGGCCATTATCTTTTCTAATATATCTATATGTATCAGCCGCAAGCGTATAAGAATTAGTTACTGTTAAAGTACCTTTATTTTGTGAAACTTTAGTATTATAAGTATCAGTATCTTTTTCACCATTATAACTTCCATTACCATTTTTTTCATTATAATCTAATGTAACGGTTCCTGTACTTTCCGTTTTACTATCTTGTGACTTGCTTGTCGCATTTTTATAAAACGTATCACTGTTCCAGAAACTTTGCCATTGACCATCACTAATTGAATTAGTTACATCATTATCGCCATTATATGCATGACATTCTTTAGTTCTTTCTACTTTTAATGGCTCAAAGTTAGGTGCACCAATGCTATACTGTTGTGGTAAACCTACAGTAAAGTAACGTCCAGTTTCAACTCTTATCGCATTACCTTCATCTGGGAATTTCACTCTTATTTGTTCCCGGCACGCTACTGTATTATTACCAATTTTTTTATTTTGTTTAAAATAATTTAATAAATTACTATCTTCGCTTTCAAGGCTATCTTGTATTCCTTCCCAATTTGCCATATCTGAATAAACATGCGACCAATTAGAGTTCTCATCATCACAATTCAAACATAAAGAGTCTGGCCTATAATCATACGGTTTTCTAAAAATATCTGGATTAAAACCAATAATATTATATCCCTCTCCACGATTATAATTAGCAAAAGCTCTACCTAAACCTGTTGTACCACTTGAAGTATACCAACTTCTATATCCTGCCGCCGCTATTCCAATATCATCTTTTGTTGTATATAGATCATCCTGCCAGCTAGAACCAAATAATAAATTGTTCGGATAATCATTTGCAAAGGCTTTTCTCGGATATAAAATTCGGCACCAGTCACCACTCACACCAAAACAAGTAAGTTTTTGGATTAGAATTCGATAGCCGTAAGAGTTAATGTTGCCAGGATCAGAGCCTTCTTCTTTCAAATCCTTTATATTAATACCGAATTGTTTAATATAATTTTTAGCTACATCCTCATCGCTAATTACCGGAATATCATCTAAATTTTCACCGTCATATAGACGCTTAGCTAATTTTTGAAGAGCTCCACTTGTTACATATTTACAATCATTAGTTTGTGAAGATGCTCTTGCTTTAGCTTCGATGTTTCCAACACTATTTCCTTTATGTGAACCTGAATAAACAACTGCACAGCCCAGTGTTTTTACGCCACCACCTTGAGCACGATAAACAAGTTCAAATAAATAAGTCCCTGAATCAAGATTTTTTCCACCGTCCGTCAAAGAGCTAGTTCCACCACCGGTTGAACCACCACCGCCGGCTTGTCCACCAGTTTGCCATGCATAAGCAATATTAGGTGTACATATAATCAGAAAAAACGGAACCAATAAAAGTAATGTCCTCATCAACACCTTTCTCATTTTAACTCCTCCTTAACCGTTTTCTTAAACAAATATAAGCTATCAGAATAATTATACAAACTATAGCCATGATAAGCATTATTTTATTTTCATTCCAAAATACCAGTAAATTTTCCCATAATGTATTTTCATCTACCGCTTCATTGTTTTGCGTTTGTAAATCTTGTTTATAATTCCCTAAAGCATTATTAAAAGCATCAGTTGTTATATTAGTATTTAACCACATTTGACAATAAGCAAAATTAGGATAATTTCGACATTCTTCACTAGAACTGTAATAGTTATAATAAGGTAAATTTATATGTTGTGTTAAAATGCTATCTCCATAACAATTCTGATCATTAGAATAAATTTTAAATTGAATACTAGAGCCATTTGGATAAGAAATATTTCTTTCGCCAATTCCGGAAATAAACTCTCCAGTCATATCATCCTCTATATAAATATCATTAGTAAGATTACTAATTGTAACTGTAAATTCTGGATTACCATTTTCATTCATTTCGTAATCATAACTAAACTGAACATTGCTGGCTATTCTTGAAAGTTCAGCTTTTCTTTCATAGCTACAATCAGCTTGGACTTGAGCAATACCCGGCACGATAAAAATTATTACTGTAATTAATATATATTTTATTTTCCCTACTAACAAACCCTAGCCTCCTTTCTTATTATAACATATTTTTTTATTTTATAGTATAATTATAAGTCATTTGTCTTATTTTAAAAATTAAATTTAGTTTAGAAGAGTTACTTGCCTCTCTAGGAATTTCGATATAATAAATATTGTTTTCTTTGGCGGTTTTAGGTTTTACTGATTGGGAATTGATTTTCACTTCTTTAGTACTACCATTAACTTCATATTCTAAAGTAGCAAACATATTGAAAAAACCACGAAAATCCGACACCCCAGAAATATTAATGGCTCCAGAAACGTCTAAATTTCCTCTGATTTTCATTAACGCTTTAGCATAACTGCCTGTAGCTGTTGGAGTAATATATTCAGTGGATTCATAGCAATTATTTTGTGAAGCGCAGAAATTATAAGTGGCCTTAAATTTATTAGAAATTGACACTTCGTTTACAGTTAGTTGTGTATCTTTGAGGATACTGGCTTCAAAATCGATAGTTTCCCCTAATTTATTAGTGAATGTTTTTACATCTTCATCGATGTTTTTTAAATCTAGACCAATAAAAATGTTTTTAGCCCCCATTTGACCATTCACATAACTGACGTTGTCGTTTATTTTTAATTTTGCATTACTCAAACTAATATCATTAGGTACTGCAAAAACTAAAAAGTAAGTTTCATAATCATCTGTTAACTTCTGATCAACATAACCCGTTCCTAAATCTGCTAAACTAGAATTATAAGTAGCAGTTTGTCCATAAGAGTTTCCGCCTACTCTTAGAGTTATTAAACCAGTATTTAATGTTTTAGTTGTTGTCAAATTCCTTTTAACTTGAAACTGAGCCACTACCAAAGAGGTGTCATTAGTAATCTCATCACCAGAATAATCATTATTTACAACATAACTATCAGTAACAGCCATTGAAAAACCGCCAGCACTAAAGTATTTATCTTCACCATAATTAGATGTATAAATACTTGTATTAAAGTAAATAGAAAAGGCTATAACAATAAGTAAAATAATGGCTGACAAATTAAAGACAAATTTGTGTTCTATATATGTATACCAAACGTCTCTAATTTTCCTTCTTAATTTACGTCTTGCTTTATTTTTGTCAAATTCAACGGCCACTTCAATTTCTTCACTATCTTTTTCGCTTATTTCTAAGCCTTGAATATCCGTCGCAAAGTCAAATTTTTTAACATCAAAACCAGTTGCTCTAATTAATACTAATATAAAACTTAAAACTTCTAAAGCAACAACCATAACGCTGACATCTCTAAGCGCTTTAGAAACTCTAATATCTAAAATTGTACTATTAATATCTTTTAATACGTTATAAGAAATTATAAAGAAGACAATAACACCAATATATAAAGCTAAATTATAGATATATAAAAACTTTGGTTTCTTTTTAACAATCATAACCGACATAACAATAATTGTCGCGATAATAACTACTAATACAAGTAAAAAGCTATATATATTAATCATATCACCGAGGACAAAACCATCGGTTGCACTTCGATAATCATCGAGGTAAACATTGAAAAAAGATAACAAAACACCACTACGATAAATCAAAATGGCAATTAACAAAGCCATTATTAAGTGAATGATTTTAAAATATTTAATAAAAAGCGCATAAGGTTTCCTTAAAATCATTTTTGCCAGCTCCTTTTCCTATTATTTACATTATACCCTAATTATAAAAAAAAAAAAAGACTTTTTTCCTTTAACATTTAAAGGAATAGTCTATTTTTTTATTTTTTCTATCATTTTATCATATTGTTTATATAAGTACTGAACATTATTTTCTAAAAAGAAATAGTGCAGAATATAAGGAATTAAAAAGCAAATTAAAATGATTGATACAATTAAAAAAGTCCAAATATAAATACTAAGCACTAAACAAATCAAAAAAGCTAACGCATAAAATAAAGTTACCAAAAGATGAATTAATCTTTCATGCTGAAAAAACTTTATTTTAATAATAACATTACTTATATATTGTCATTTTTTTCATAATTGACTCTTTCTAATCTTTTTTCTAAATCGCTAATGCTAGGTAAAGTATTTTCCAAATATTCAGGTAAATCAGATAATAATTTATATTCACTTACACCAATTGGTTTATTAATGTCTTTTAATGCTAACTCAGCAGTAATTTTGTTCTTTTCTCTACATAACAATATACCAAAAGTTGGATTATCATTTTTATCTTTAACATATTCATCTATTGCTGATAAATAAAAATTTAATTGACCAGCATATTCTGGTTTAAATTCTGTAGTTTTAAGTTCAACAACAACATAACTTTTAACTTTTACATTATAAAATAATAAGTCTAAATAATAATCTTTATTTCCTATTTCTAAATGATATTGTCTGCCTATAAAAGCAAATCCATTTCCTAATTCTAATAATAGCTTAGTAATATTAGAAGTTAATTCTTTTTCTATTTCTAATTCCTTCATATCTTCTTTTGCCGTTAAAAAATCAAATATATATGGATCTTTTAACATTTCTCTAGCTTTATCACTTATATCTGTAGGTAAAGTTTTACGATAATTTTCTGTTTTATTTTCAAGTAATGCTTGCCTATTATATAATTTTAATGATATTTGATGCGATAATACAGTAGTAGACCACCCATTTTCAAGTGCCTTATTTGCATACCAAACTCTTTCTTTTTTCTCTTTAACTTTATCTAATAATAATTGATTATGATTCCAAGATAATTTTGCAAGGACTTCTTGCAAAAATTTATCATTATCATATTCCTTGGCAAATTTTTGCATATATCTTAAATTTCTGGCAGACATTCCTTTAATACCTGGAAATTCTACTTTTAGATCTTTAGCTAAATTATCTATAAATGATGAGCCCCATTTATTATTTTCTATCAATTTACGACCAATATTATAATACATAATAACTAAACTTTTATTAGCGTTCTCTACAACTTTGTTTCTAGTAGTTATTAAAGTATTTTTAATATCTTCCAAAAGTTCAAAGTATTCCTCATTTGTAAGCATATTATCACCTCCTAAAATACATTATACTAAAATAGTTTTTATGATAAATCACTTGTTTTTCCAAGCATTTTATCATATTGTTTGTATAAATATTGAGCATTGTTTTCCAAAAAGAAATAATGCAGAATATAAGGAATTAAAAAGCAAATTAAAATTATAGATACAATTAAAAAAGTCCAAATATAAATGCTAAGCACTAAACAAATCAAAAAAGCTAAAGCATAAAATAAAGTTACTAAAAGGTGAATTAATCTTTCATGCTGAAAAAACTTTATTTTAACCAAATGTTTTTCCACAGTGTTTTTATTTATATTATCTTTTTCTAATAAATCATCAATTTCTTTAACATATTCTTCTAAATATTTTTTCATATCAACCACACCTATTCTTCCTAACCATATTATATGGATAGATATCATTATTGTCAATATCACAAAACAAAAGAAACTAATAAGTTTAACACATTAGTTTCTTAAATGATTTAAGATTATTTTATAACTATTTAAAAGTTTTTCATATTTAACTCCAGCATTGGCGGGACTGGTTGATGGCAAATAAATACAAGGAATATTTGTTTGAGATAAGCAAAATTTATTATAAAATCTTTCGGCTACCTTCCCCGTTACAAAAATCGTTTTTATTTTTGTTTTCTTTAATAAATAATTAATATCATTAGGCACCGGATCTTTTATTGTGCTATCACTAGAACCAATAATTTCACATTCTTTAAGAACATCCCACAGAGCAATATGATGTTTTTTGAGAAAAATCTTTTTATCATCGGTTGCTTCTGGCATTGGTTCAGCAAATAAATCAGCAAGAATGCGCCAAAAGCGATTTTGTTTATGGCCATAATAGAAACCAATTTCTCTAGATTTAACTGAGGGAATGCTTCCTAAAATTAATATTTCTGAATTTTTATCGAAAACAGGTTCTAATTCATGATAAACTTTCATTATTCGGCCGCCTTTAAACTAGAAACCATATCTAATTTTCGAACTTTTTTATTTAAAATCATATTAACAATAATAGCAGCCAATAAAACACAAATCACTGAAATAACATAAGACGCTAAATAAACAGCGGGCATGATATCAAATGAATATCCCATAACTGAAGAGAAAATAACTTCAACTAATTTTTCACCAAGTGGAAGACCTATTATCACACCAATAATTGTGAGCCAGATATTTTGTTGTTTCAAAACTTTTCCAACCATATGGCTATTAAAACCTAAAACTTTTAAGGTTGCAAGTTCACGAACTTTTTCTGTATAAGATAAGATACCTAAATTATAAATGACTACACTACCTAATAATAAAGCAGCTACAATCATAATAACTATGACACTACTCATTGTATTTAACATCTTACTAGAATTCTCGCGCAGGCTATCTTCTGAAGTATAAGAAATATCGTCAGTAACATCTTTATTCGTATAAGCAACAGTTGGATTATATTCTAAACCTAAAGATTCAAAATATTCTCTAGTCATTGTAATATTTTGCGAACTAGGTGCTCTATTTAACTGCGTGACTTCTAAAGTATATAGTTTATCCGAACCATATATTTTAAAAGTAATTTTGTCACCTTTTTTAACATTTAAACGATCAGCAAGTTTTTCACTAATCATAATCCCTTCATCAGGAATATCAATTTTATTCTTATCATGGTCAGTATAAGTTACCATTTCATTACTATCATCAACACTAATTGTTGAAGCAACATCTTCTTTTCCTTGAATTTCAATGCCAACACTTTGTATACTACCAGCATCATAATCATTAATTATTTTATCTTTATCTACGGTTTCATCTAAAATAATTTGATTTTTAAAATGATAAATGTCATCATACTGCCAGCTAATATAATTGTCTAAGGTATTTAGCATTCCAAAAGCACAAACAACTAACATTGTCGCTCCAGCAACACCGATAATAGCCATAAACGAACGGATTTTATTACGAAATACATCTCGTAAATTCCACTGAGTTTTAAACTTTAATTTGTGCCATAACTTTTGTTTTTCAATCCATGTATGTTTAAGTTTTTTTGGTGTTTTCGGTCTTAAGGTCTCAGCCGCACTACCTTCTAATTCTTTAAAACAAGAGAAATAACTAGCAAGACCAATTATGAAAACAATTAATGCACTAACTATAAAATATATATATGGTACTTCAGCAGTTAAATAAGGTAGTTCAAAATACCCCTCTTCTAAAGACAAGATATAATTACCTAAAAGAAGTGGTCCAAGAATATGGCCAACAATTACCGCAAGTAAACAAACAATAAAACCGTACATTGTGTAATGCCAAATTATTTTACTTTTCTTAAACCCTAAAGCCTTTAAAATACCAATTTCATTTCTTTGATTTTTAACAATTCGATTCATCGTTGTAATTACTGATAATACTGCAATGAATAAGAAAATAACAGGGAAAATACCAGCATATGTTTCATGACTATCTATTTCCGTTTTAAATGTTGCATAGCTTGTATTAGCACTTCTATCAGTAACTGAAATAACACCAGGAATATTATCTTCTATTTCTTTTTTTACTTTTTCTTCTTGATTTGTATCAATTAACGTATAGTTATAGACAATGTTTTCTTCACCCAAAGGATAGGCTTTACTAGAAAGATAAACAAAACCATAATCATCATGGGATGGAAATACTTGTGATGAATCTTTAACGGCATAAACGTGTTCCGGGTTCATAACTAAACCAGCTATTTCAGTCGTTATTTCTAGATGATTAAATTCAATCGTTACTGTATCACCTACTTTATAGCCGAGATGATCAGCTAAAGCACTATCTAACCATAAATCATCGCTATCGTAAGAAAACTCTTTACCTTCTATAACATATAGAGATGATATTTTATCAGAATTTATAAAGTTTATTTCTAAATCTGTATTATCACTATTTGCAAAATTACCATTTACAGTTAATTTATTAGTAACATTTTGAACATTATCTATTTTGGCAATTTCTTCGCTATCTTTAAAAGCGCCTAAAGCCCACAAGTCAGGCATATTAGCTTCTTCATAAAACTTATCAGAATTTTCATTCATACCTTCTATTTCTGAGCCAATACCAACATAAACAAATACACCTAAAAAAATCATTAAAAAGATGGCTAAAAATTGTGATAAATTTTGTTTCATATCGCGAAGCATCTTTTTTATAAGCATTACCAATTCACCTCATCGATATTTTTAGGATTTTCATTAGTAACAATTTCACCAAGTTCACCATTTTTTAAATAAATAACTTTATCAGCTATATCGGCAAATAAAGAATTGTGTGTAACAATGATAACCGTATTACCATCATCTTTGCATTTACTATGTAAGAGTTTTAAAACTTCAACACCAGTTTTAGAATCCAAAGCTCCGGTAGGTTCATCACAAAGTAATATTTTGGGACCTTTGGCAACCGCCCTAGCAATCGATACTCTTTGCTGTTCACCACCTGATAAACTGCTTGGAAACTTGTTGATGTGTCTAGCTAGTCCAACAGCTTTCAAAGCCTCTTTAGCCTGAACCTCTTTTTTACAAACCTCTTTAATAAGCTCAACATTTTCTAGAACAGTTAAAGTTGGTAAAAGATTATAAAATTGAAAGACAAAGCCAACATTCTCTCCGCGGTAGGCAGCTAGTTTATTTTCATTGTATTTAGTAATATCATCACCATCTATAACAATAGAACCTCGATTAGCGCTATCCATACCACCTATTAAATTCAAAAGTGTACTTTTCCCAGCGCCAGACGGTCCTAAAATAACAACAAATTCCCCTTTATCAATGGTAAAAGAAACATCTTTTAAAGCATAAAAGGGTCTATTTCCAATATTATATTTTTTTGATACTTTGTTTAACTCAATAAATTTTTCCATAATCGTCCTCCATTATTTATTATTATACAAAACATTCAAACAATTAGCAAACAAAGTTAGTTTTTTTGATATAATTTTCACAAAAAAAGTGTAATGATCTTATTAATTCTATTACACTTATTAAACATTTAATTTTCTTTTAAAGCAAGTATTTCTTCTTTTGATAATCCTGTAGTTTTAGAAATGAAATTAATATCGGTATTTTCTTTTAACATGTTTCTAGCCACCGCCAAAATACCTTCAGCCTTTCCTTTTTCTTCAGCCTCATAGATTAATGTATTTTTTAATCTTTCATTGTCTTCTTCAGCACTCAAAAATTCGGTAAATTCAATATCGGTATTTAACTTATTAACTTCTTTTTCAAATCTCTCCATATATTCATCACCTTTACAATATTTTTCTGGTTATCTCTATAAATATTATAAGAGAAAAGTTTTTAAAACCCTTTTTAATTTATATAAAAAATAATAAAGTTATTAACTCTATTACCATTTTAATTAAAAATTAATACTGCAATATAACTAATGAACGCCATAATTAATAAACATAATATTATACTGTACATTGTATTCTTATCATTTAATTTTAAAATTTCTTTACTAGCCATAACTAAACATATTAAATTCAAAATAGTCGCAATTGCAATTATAATAATTGCAACATATATTGAGATAAATATGCCTATAATACTTATTAAAATCGCAATTAAATTAAATACTGAAAGCGCAGAAATTATATTAAAGGCATTTTTATAATTAAATTTAACTTTAAATATTTGACTATTTACTAAATATAGAACTAAAGCTTCAATAAAATAGAAAACAATTGAAGTTAATAAGCCAATAACAAATACTCTAAAATAAGGAATATCAACTGATGAAACAACAGAATAGCTACCAATTGTATAAGTACTTACAGTAGCTTCATATAAGCCTTTAGTTAAAAGCATTAAAAACAATCCTGTGATAATACTTGTAATAGCAACCAAAACACAAGCTAATGAAAAATTATTCTCCTCCTTAAATGCTTTCATAGTTTTTATCGGTGATGTAAACATACCTTTAATTAAATTAATAAGCTTGTTAACACTTTCACCAAAATCAATATTTGAAGCTGTTAAAACTTCCTGACAATCGCAAACTTCACCTTCCTCTAATTTACGACCACAATTTGCACAATATTTTGCCATTTATATACCTCCTTAAAAATATGTTTTAAAATTTTCAAAATCAACAACTTGATATTCTTTATCATAAGCAAATGTTATAGTAGAATAAACACTTCTATCGTCTTTTTTTGATTCTGTTTCATAATCGTAACTTACCTTAAATGAAACATTTAAATAACCATCATCGTTTATATTAACTCTATTTAAAGTCACTTTTGTAAAAGTAATGCTCTTCAAATTATCAGCTCTTTTTGCTAAATTATCTTTAAAATCATTATAAGTCTCTTCTAAATCATCGTTTTTAGCAAATTTTTCATTGATATCACTGTAACCTTTATCAGCCAAAGCGTTATCATAAATGTACTGAATATTTTCTAAAACAGCTTTTTCAATTTTAGTTTGATCTTCATCACTAATATCATCTAAAGTAAAATCTAAAGTTTCTGATCCAAAAAATGAATCAGGATTAATAGTACTATTGGTTGTAATTCCCATTGGATAAGTCACTTTAACGGGATAATCCATTTTAAATAATTCAGGAATTTCATAAACATCAAATTCATCATCGGATTCTTTTTCATCTAGATATTCTTTAGTTAAAGAAACCCCTGCTAACTCTACCTTTGCATTTTTCATAACTTTTATTTGGTAGTCGTTAGTAAGTTCAGTATCATTTTCTATTTTCCAAGTAGAAAAGAATAACATTTTATTGCCACTATCTTTAACCAAATTAATAGTAACAATATCTGACTTTGAGTCTTCTGTTACATATTTTACTGTAACACGTGCCGCTAAACCATCGGTACTTACAATAGTATTTGTAACTGCATAACTAATGATTTTATCATCATTTTTTATTAACTTTTCAAACACTTCTTTACTAGTAAAATCTTTATCTGGAACGTCTAAATAACTATATAGTTTATCTACATCATTGTTTTTAATAGCCTCAAAATACTCACTAACAATTTTATCTGGCTTGACAGACGTACTGGCTGCGAAAATAGAAACAGCTAAAATAACAATAATAGCTATAATAATTCCGATAATAATCTTTGTTTTTTTAGATATTTCTTTTTTTGGCTTTTTTACTACTTTTTTTAACTTATTCGTTACTTTTTTTGCTTTTGGTTTTTTTAAAGGCGTTCCACATTCTTCACAGTAGTTAGCACCTTCTTTAGCTTTAGCGCCACAGTTTTCGCAAAACATAAATCTTCCTCCTTTATATTATATTATAAATTTTTATATTTTAATGTCAATTGATTAAAAGAAATTTCACCTAATTTTAATTTTTCTGTAAATATGTTAAAATTAAGTTAAATAGGACTTGACTCTCACGCTAACGTAAATGTTATAGTGAACATGAAAGGAGGAACTATGCTATATAAAATAGGCGACTTTGCGAAAAAATTAAATGTATCAGTTAGAACGCTTAGATATTATGATGAAATAAATTTATTTAAACCAATAGAATTAGATTTATTTACTAACTATCGTTATTATTCTGATGAACAAGTTAAAGAATTCGAACTTTTAAAGTTATTACAAGAAGCTGGATTTTCATTAGAAGAAATAAAAAAGTATAAAAACAATTTTGATAATTATATTATGCTACAAAAGAAAGAGGAAATTTTAAAAGAAATTGAATTATTAAAAGAAAAAATTAAAAAAGTCGACTATTTAAGAAATCATATTAAAAATGGTAAAATTGTATTAGAAACAATTGAAGAAACAAATTATAATAAAAAAATAATAAGGAGATGATTATATGTTAAAAGAAAAAACAAATTTATTAATAGGTAAAAATGGTAGTGGAAAAACCACAGGAATTTTATTAAAAGAAATGGGCGAGCTAATTAACAATAATGAAAACATTTTAGTATTTGATAACAAAGAAGAATATTATCAAACTTATGGAAAGTTATTAAAAGAAAATGATTATAATGTATATGTTTTCAATTTAAAAAATGCGAAAAAATCAAACGGATTCAATCCGTTAAGTCTGCCATATTATTACTATAAAAATAATGAAAGCAGCGCGATGATAAAACTAATAACTGATTTGGGACTTAATATTTTTAAAAGTAATAATCCTAACAATGATCCTTTTTGGGAAAATATGGCCAGTGACTATTTTACCAGCTTAACTTTAACTTTATTTGAAGAAGGAAATGAAAATGAAATTAACATAGGTAGTGTTGCGAATATTCTAGCTAAAGGAACTAAACAAGATGGCAATGGTGGAATTTTTAGCGATTATCTTAAGTCTTTAGATCCATTAAATACTATATACATAACTGGTTCGGGAACTGAATTTGCCCCATATGAAACAAAGTTGAGTATTTTATCAGTAATGCGTCAAAAATTAAATTTATTTCTAATGCGAGAAGATCTTTTAAATGTTTTAAATACTAATGACTTAGAAATAAATAAATTAAAAGATAAATGTGCAATATTTATTATTGGTGATTATGATTTAAATAATTTGGCTAACACATTAATTGATCAAATATTTACTTATATCAAATATACAAAAATTAAATTTAATTTTATCTTAGATAATTTTGATTCGTTACCATTACTTTCAAATATTAGAGAAATGATTAATGATGCTAGTTACTATAACTTAAAACTTTATTTAGCTATCAGAGACTTAAATGAAATGGAAAATATGTATGGAAAATATGTATTTAATCATATGGCTAATATTATAAACGTTAATAATATCCATGAATTTATGACAGTTGGTTCTTATGATGAATATCCAACATTAGAGAAGAAAAATATAAAATATTTTGATGTAAATAAATTAAGAAGATAATTTATTATTAGGGGGTTATTATGACAAGAACAGAAGAAATTCGTGTTTTAAAAAAAATGAGAAATTCTATTTTAAGAAAATATTATGAGGCACAAATTGACTTAAAAGCTCAAAAAAGGTTTACCTCAGTTATTCAAGGCAAACCTAAAATAAAAACATTATATAAGAAAGCTAGTTAATAGTTTTCTTTTTTTGTTATTATAATATTATTTAAATTTAGGATGCTGTTGATTATAGAAAAAATATTATTTGGAATATAAAAAAGCTCGCACTGATAAATGAATCGAGCTTCTAAAAATATATAAAACAAAATGACATTTCAAATATTCCATATAATTATTTCATTCAAGGAAAAAAATATCGGAAAATGGTTTTATAATGCAAAATATGATTTTAAAAGTGGAACAATTAGTAATTATAAAATTAAAAAACTTAAAGAAATTGGGGTGGATTTAAAAAATATAACTTAATTAAGTTATATTCGTCTATTAATCCAAGTCATTATCAACTCTACAATATAATCTACTTCTTTTTTTGTTAAAGCTCTTCCTTTAGGAATATGATGCCATTTATATAAGCAACCTCGACAACACGTCGCAGTTGCGTGCTGAGCTATGAATACAGGATGTCCTTTCATTGGAGTTTGCTTACCATCATTGGGGATATAAGCTGGAGCTAGCCTCTTATTAATAAAATCATAAGCGTGTTCTTTTATTTTATTAATTCCTTTATCTTTAATATATTGTTTATCTTTGTCTTGAAGTTTAAAACCACCTCTAAATTTTGATTTGGATAATTTATTCAATATATAATCAGGATTTTCCACAATAATTTTCTACTTTCTATGCTTACGGAATTCTTGTATTTCTTCATAACCATCTAAATTCTTATTAGCGCCTGTTTTTAGAGCAGTAATTCCCCTAAAAGTTTTGAAACCATTTTTACGTAAACTTTCAATGGTATCATCAATAATAGCTACTTTTTTATCAGAAAAGCTCATAATTCTTCCTTCTTTAAATTTACTAGGACATAGAGAAAAATGTTTAATTTTAAGGCCTCTATTAGATGACTCTATTATCATTTGTTTTAAATCTTCAGGAATTTTATCATAAGCTTCGGTATTTTTTAGTTCCAAATCAAAACCATCTATAGCTCTTACCGGAAATGGAAACATATGATGAATTACTCCGTCAATTATTTTTTCGGCTTTCGCTTTATCTTCAAAATATTCTGGAAACCAGTCAATAGAATTAACAATTGCTTCTATGGGATGACGATATCCATGGCCATTGAAACTATATTCTTGAAAATTTTCCGGGTTATTCTGCCATGGTAATGTATATAAATCATGCATCATCGCAATTATTACTGCTGTATTTTTATCTATGTTGGCGGCCATATATTTTTTCTTCTGACAAATTTTATAAGTAACGGCAGCATCAGAAACAATATGATGACCTAAAGAAACATCATCATGATGCGGAAAATCTTTTTCCATTCTTCTTTGAAAATTTTCATTGAAAAATATCGGATTAATTATATGCCAAAAATCTACGCCATCTTTATTATTAAATTTATATTTTTTTAAAATATTGTTAATTTCTTTAATTTTTTCTTGCTCACTCATAAAAGTACACTCTCTTTCTGCCATTATTATAACAATTTTTATTTATTTTGCAAATTCAGATATTATCTATGAATTAATAAAGATACGCTTTCTACATGATAAGTGTTTGGAAACAAATCTACAGGAATTACTTTTTCCACAATATATTTTTCTTTTAAAACATTTAAATCTCTAGCTAATGTAACTGGGTCGCAAGAAATATAAACAATTTTCTCTGGATTTACTTTTAAAATATTTTGAATTCCTTCTTTACTAAGGCCGGCACGCGGTGGATCAACAAACACAACATCTGCTGTTAAATCCTTGCAAACTTCATTCGCATCACCACAAATAAATTCAACATTATTAATATTATTTAATTTTTTATTTTCTAAGGCACACTCCACTGCTTCTTTATTTATTTCTACCCCAATTACTTTTTTAAAATGCTTACTTAAAATTAAACTAATTGTTCCAGTTCCACAAAACAAATCCAAAGCTTTTCCTTTATTTGTTACTAACTTTATAGCCTCATTATATAATGTTTCAATCATAGAAGTATTTACTTGAAAGAAAGAATCTTTTGATATTTGAAAAGTCAAATTATTGATAGTTGTTGTTATATACTTATTTCCATAAACTAATTTATCATTCATATAAATACTAGATACATATTCTTTTAATGCAGAGATATCTAATACACCATCAATAATTATCATTACATCATCAAAGGCTTTAATCGTAATTTCTTTAGTATTATTTAAATCTAATGTATTTAAAACTTTAATAATTTCATTAATTCGTGTATCCGCTAAAGCACAACCTTCAATAGCTAAAAAATCATTAGTTTTATTTTTAAAATATCCGACTTTATCCTTTACTTTTAAAGTTATTTTATTACGATAATAATTTGTTTTTTTACTAGTAATAATATCAATAACAACATTTTCTAAACCACTAAATTTTTTAAGGATATTTTTTACTTTATTCTCTTTATACTCTATTTGTTTTTGATAATTTAAACTTTTTAAAGCGCAACCACAATTTAAATAAGGACAAATTGGTTTTACTCTATCTTTACTTAGACTTAAATATTCTATAATTTTTCCTTCCATGAAATTCTTTTTTTCTTTAGTAATTTGTACTAAAGCTTTGTCGCCTGGTAAAAGCTCTGGCACAAAAATTATTTTATTATTAATGTAACCAATGCCTTGACCTTGATCATTTAATCTTTCACATTCTACTTTTTCCATAAACTTCTCCTTGTTATTAGTTTATAAAGATTTTATTGAAAAGTCAATTAATATTTTCTTATCAAAAACATAGCACCATAATTATAAATATATTTGCCTGTGAAAAAAGCAAAAAAACGCTTCAATAAATAAGCCTTTTTTATTAATAATTTTAAAATATTTTGCCCATAATAATATTAGCAAAGAAGGGATTTTATGGAAAAAATAATTAAAAATGCGAAATTAAATATTGAAAAAGTAAAAAAAATATACGGTAATAGTTCAGATTTAACTACAAGGATAATTAAATTAGGTAAAATTAATGTTGGTATTATGTTTATGGAAAGCTCTAGTGCAGCCTTAACTGTTAGCGAACATATCATTAAAAGTATTAATATGATTGCGGATGAAAAAAGTATTTTCGAAAGTGTTTTTGATAATTTAAAAAACCGAATATTTAACAGTCAAATGATAACTATAAATGATTTTGGAAAGTTTCCCTATTTTCTATCATCTGGTTTTACCATCATTGTAACTGATGATAGTGATAAAGCAATTGTTTTAGAAACGAGATTACCTTTAGATCGTGGGGTTACCGAATCTAGTAGCGAACCAATTTTAAGAGGACCTAAAGATAGTTTTACAGAAAGCCATGCGAAAAACTTAGGCCTTATCAGAAAAAGAATTAAAGATGAAAATTTATGGTTTGAAGAAGTTAAAATTGGGCGAAGAACCAAAACAAGAGTTAATATTGCTTATATAAACGATATTGTAGATAAAAAAGAAGTCAAATATGTTAAAAATATTCTAAAAAAAATTGATATTGATGGTATCTTAGATAGTGGTAATTTAAGAGAATATTTAATTAATGAAAAATCAGCTTTTCCACAAGTTCAAAGTACGGAAAGACCTGATTTAGTTTGTCAATCACTTTTAAATGGAAAAATTGCGATTATTGTGGAAAACTCACCTTTTGTTTTATTAATCCCGGCTGTGTTTATTGATTTTATTCATACACCAGAAGATTATTATCAAAAACCATTAAATATAAGTTTAACCAGGATCTTAAAATTTATTTCGCTTTTAATAACTTTATTTACGCCAGCTATTTATATTGCGATTACAACGTTTGATCAAATTGTTGTCCCTAATGAACTCTTAATATCTCTGGCAGTTCAAAGAGAATCCGTTCCTTTTCCAACTTCCGTTGAAATAATTCTTTTAATGACTATTTTTGAAATTTTAAGAGAAAGTGATATTAGAATGCCATCTAATATGGGAACGGCAATGAGTATTGTTGGAGCCTTAGTTTTAGGACAAGCCGCTGTTGATGCTGGGATTGTATCCCCTATTGCGGTTATTGTCGTAGCATTTACTTCTATTTGTAGTTTAATATTTACAGATATTGATTTTATGAATGGAATTAGATTTTGGCGTTTTATCTTTATTATTGCCGCAAGTTTCTTAGGATTAATTGGTGTTGTTATCGCCGTTATGATTTTTATTTTTAAACTTGCTTCACTAGAAAATTTTGGCGTTAGTTATTTATCACCTTTTAGTCCTTTTAATGTATCAGCTCAAAAAGACGCAATTGTTAGATTTTCAATGCCAAAGATTTTTAAAAGACCAAATTACATGAAAATTAAAAATTTTACAAAACAAGGAGGAGAGCATGAAAAATAAAATATTTATATTATTATTGCTTTGCCTATTTCTTTGTGGCTGTGGAAATTACCGAGAATTAAATCAAATAGCAATAATTACTGGAGTTGGTATTGATAAAAAAGATGATGAATACGAAGTTAGTCTATTAATTGCTAACGCGCAAAAAAGCGAAACTACTTCTAAGGAAGGAGAATCACAACCTACTGTTTATTCGGGAAAGGGAAAAAGTTTAGTAGAAGCAACTAAAGAAGTTGATAGAAAAACACCTAAACAATTATATTTTGGTCATATTAATGTCGTTTTAATATCTGAAGAAATCGCTGAAGAAGGATTCCTAAATGTCGCTGACTGGCTACTTAGAAATCCAGAATCGAGAAAAAAATTTTATTTAATGATGACGAAAGATTCAACCGCCAAAGAGGTGTTAGAAATAGTTTCTCCACTAGAATCATTTCCTTCACAAAATATTGCAACTTTGATGGGATCTAATGAAGAGACACAAGCTATTACTAATTCAGTAACTTATAGCGATTTTATAAATAATATTTTAGTTGAAGGAATAGAACCAATTTTACCATCAATTACGGTTATTGGTGATGATAAAGATGGCGATGATAAAGCTAATTTAGATACTACTAACCCTAACAGTTATTTAAAATTAGAAACTATTGCTTTATTTAAAAACGATAAATTCAAAGGATTTGCTAGTGAAAATGATAGTAAAGCGATTAATATTTTAAAAAACACTGTTAAACAAAGTATTTTTACAATTAATTACGATGACTCTAATGTTAATCTTAGTACAAAAAACATTTCTTCAAAAATCAAAATTAAAAGCGCTAAAGAATTTGATATTAAAGTAACCGGCGATGCAACTTTGAGTGAAATAAATAGTGATACAAATTTAAATAAGGAACAAACGATTAAGAACATTGAAAAAGAATTAAATAAAACTATTAAAAAGCAAATTAATAAAGCAATTAAAAAGATGCAAACAAAATATAAAAGTGATATTTTTGGCTTTGGTAATTTAATTTATAAAAATCATCCTGATGCTTGGAAAAAAATTAAAGATAAATGGAATGATGTTTATTTTCCTAAAATAAAAGTGAACATCCAAACTGATGTAGAACTTGTTTCAACCGGTTCACTTGAAAATACAATTAGAAAGGAAGATAAATAATGAAAATAAGTCGTTTAGAATATAATAGTTTAGTTTGGTTTTTAATTAGAGGATGCTTTATTGGAGTTACTTTAAATAACATTATTTATATTAGTGCACAAGATAGTGCGATTGCGATTATTTTAGCTATTTTAATTGGTTTCATTCCTTTACTCGCCTATTTTTACATTAGAAATTATCATCCTGATATTAGTATAACTGAAAAAAATAAATTGTTATTTGGGAAGTTTGGTGTTTTTCTAAATATAATTTGGGCTTTATTTGCGCTTGGTTTTGCAATTATCATTTTAAGTGATTTAACACATTTTGTTAGTTCCCAATTTTTATATTATACTTCCCCAATAGTAATCACTATAGTTTTTATGTTTTTAGTCACTTATGCTTTAACAAAAGGCATAAAAACTATTTCAAAAGCTAGTTTAATCCTTTTTTTCTTTGTCATGGTAATTACTTTATTAATTATTATTGGGCTTATTACTAATATTGATATTAGTAATTTTAAACCAATTTTATATAATGGGATAAACCCTATCATAAGATCAATGTTTGTTGTTTTAGCTTATAATATTTT
Organism: uncultured Bacilli bacterium; assembly: GCA_944358665.1. Classification (GTDB taxonomy): domain Bacteria; phylum Bacillota_I; class Bacilli_A; order RF39; family UBA660; genus Coprosoma. Next base: position 8,906 of record CALVRP010000085.1, on the reverse strand, counting down.
ACCAATCTTCTTTTTACTAATTATTCCTAAAAATAGGGTTAATAAAGACAATACAAGATTAAATGTTATTTTCTATTTGATTTCCACATTATCAATTTTAAGCGTTTGCTTTATGACTATCTCGATATTTGGCATTAATTTATCGTTGCTTTTTGAATATCCTGGTTTTCATTTGCTAAGGCAAGTGAATATTGGGGAATTTGTTGATCGTATTGAAATCTTCTTATCTATTGAATGGATTATTTCCATGCTAATTATGTTGATTTTTTGCTTATATTTCTTTAATGAAGTAATAAGAAAAACTGTTTCTTATAACAAAAAATGGCACCTACCCTTATTAATAATAGAAGCCATAATTTTAATAATTTTACAAATGTTTATTATTGATAACTTTTTACAATCTTCAGTTAAAGAGCATGATATAATTTTCTATACAATTTTAGGAACCTTTATTTTATTAATTATAACAACTGTATTACGTATTTTATTAAAAAAAACTAAAAATTCGTAACTATTAAAATAACTAAAGTGACAAGTATAATTATAACTAAAATAGCTATAATAATTTTACTAGCTAAACCCAAAGCCTTTTTTTCGCCATTTTCAAAATCTTTTTTAGATAATTTCAAACTGGAAGTGAAAAATGAATCATCCATTGTTGTATTTTGAATTTGCGTTTTATTTTCATCAATTAATTCTTTAACATTATTAAGCTCTCCAACCTGAGTATCATCAGCTGAAGTTAAAGTTTTAAATAAATCAGCAGCCAAATCAACATCGCCTAATTTATTTAACATACTAGTATTTGTAATTGTATTAATTAATTCTTTTAATTCTTCTTCCTCACTTTTTTCTGTCTTTTCTTTTTCTCTCTTCAAATCAAGATTTTTTAATATATCATACCCAGTATTTTTTAATACTCTTTCTTTATCATCAGGTTGTTTATTTTCTTTAGCCTTATTTAAAATATCGCGAATATCATAATTTCTCTCTTCCGTATCTGGAACGATTCTTCTTTTAATAACATTTTTTTCGGGAACTTCAGGCTGACCAGTAATCTTTCGATACTGACGTTCCTTTTGGTAATTTTCACGATTTTTTAACATTTCTTTTATTTTCGTAATATCTATTTCATTAGCATTATCAATAGAAGCAATTCCTTCTATATTAGTATATTTACTGTTAGAATATATATCGCTATACAAATCTCTATTACGCTGACTACGCAAATTAGTATTTTTATTTTTATAGTATCTTTCCATTCGCGAGTTCATAGCGCTCACCTCTTATCATAATAATATCATATTTTGACATTTTTTTAAAGTACAGTCTTGCTTTTTAATAAATTTTTACATATAATTATTTAGGAGGCCAAAATATGGAAAAAATAGAAGTTGATAAAGATTTATGTATTGGTTGTGGCGCATGTGCAGCATATTGTCCAGATACCTTTGAAATTGGTGATGACATGCTTGCCGAAGTGGTTAAGGATGAAGTTACTGAAGAAGTAATCGAAGCAGCGGAAAATTGTCCAACTGATGCGATTAAAATAAATAATGAAGACGCTAAAGAAAACAAAGAGGAATTAGAATAACCTCTTTGTTTTTTTACCTTTGTCTTCCTGCAGTCATATTATTAATCATTGTTTTATCTAATACTTTATTTACCGAACCATAAACTAAGAATCGATTATCGGTTCCATTACTTCCAGAGTCAAGACAGGTTGATAAAACAACCACTTGTGAATTTTCATCAACTTGAACATCACTTTGAAAAGTTGAATTTTGTTTAACTTCATTCATATCTGTAACAAATTCTGAAGAATCATTATAATTTCCATATGTTAAATCTTTAAAATCTTGATTAACGGCCGAAAAAAGATCAATTTCATAAACAGCATCTTCTGTATGATAGTACATAGTTGGATGTTCTTCATAAAACTTCTGATCTTGAAGATTACTTAACGAACCAAACATCGAATCATTTCTCATATTATGACCAAAAATAACAGTTACATCATCAGTAAAACTAGCACTATTATCTTTGTCCATAAAAAGTGTCCCCGCACTATTTTCTTTGCCATCAATTGCGTGATGTAAGTAATAATCATTATCCTCTCCTTGAACGACTGGATAATCTATATTAGTCCCTTCCCATTCAAGCCAACCTACTGTATCTGGATTTATTTGTTTTAAAGTTTCAAAATCAACATCGTTAAATTTTTGGACATCACTCAGATTATTAATATTACCAACACTATATGCATCATCAGTAACAACTAAACTAGCAACTTCATTATTTAAATTTTCATTAGCTTGATATTCACCTAATTTTTCGACAATTCCTGGGCTCATAAGAGCTAAACTAACAAGAGATATTGTCATAACTACTGCTGCCACTTTTTGAATTAACTTAAATTTTTTCTTCTTTTTTGGCATATTATCAAGCGTAATCTTAACCCTTGGTCTATTAGGTTTTGATACCACATCTTCTATTATAGGCTTTTGCTTTTCCGGCTCAGACTTGGTAATATTCTTTTCTACTATAGTTTCAGAAACTGGAATTGTTTCTTCCGCTTTATTCTGTTTATTTAAAGCTTCATTAGCTTTTCTTTTTATATTTTCATCTTTAACACTATCAAATATAAATTTATTAGCCGCTTCTTCAGACCATCCATACTCATCAACTAATTTTGACAGTAGCTGTTCATATGTTATTTTATCTGACATATTTTACCTCCATACTAAAGTAATTATTTTTTTTAATTATACCTTTATAAAGTATTTAAGTCAAATAAAAAAACACTTTTAATAAGTGCTTGTAAATGTACTATTTAGTTAACGCATATAATTTTTTAACTTCTTTTATAGTTAAATGACGATATTCGCCAGAAGTTAAACCATTTAAATTTAAAAAAGCAAATTCTTCTCTTTTTAGTTTGGTAACTTTATAGCCAATAGCTTCAAACATTTTTTTTACTTGATGATTTTTCCCTTCATGAATAGTTATTCTAACTAATGAATAATTATTTTTTTTATCAATTTTTAAAATTTTTGTTTTAGCTGGGGCTGTTTTTTTACCGTCAATGATTATACCTTTATTTAAAGATTTTATTTTTTCAGGAATTACGGATTGATTTATTTTGGCCACATAAACTTTATCGATTTCATTACTTGGATGAATTAATTTATTAGTTAAATCTCCATCATTAGTAAGTAATAGTAAACCGCTAGTGTCATAATCAAGACGTCCTACCGGATATAATCTATTTTTAGTTTCAACTAAATCAATAACAGTTTTTCTGCCTTTTTCATCTTTAGTCGTTGTAACAACGCCTCTCGGCTTATATAAAAGAATATATTCTAAATTTTTGTGTTTTATAGCTTTTCCTTCGACTAAAATAGTATCATTTAAAGATGCTTTGGTTCCTAAATCTTTTACTACTTTACCATTAACACTAACCTTTCCTGAAGTTATTAAATCTTCTGCTTTTCGTCTAGAACAGTAACCAGAATTAGCAATTATTTTTTGTAATCTTTCCATGTCATTCACCTTTTACATTATACCGAAAACATGGTAATTTTACAAGTTATAAGTTATTGGTGAAAAAGTTTTTTAATTTGTCAAAAAAGCTTAATTTTGTTTTATCTAACTTAACATATATATCTTCTGTATGAACTATTTTATCGCCAACATGTATTTGAACGTTTCCGACTTGATCATCATTTTTATAATCTCTTTTTTTCTCTAATTCAAACTTCAAATTAATAGTTTCTTTTTCACTATCTGTTAAAGGATAAGTAAAATCATTTTTAAGATATAACTCATTATTTTTATAATAATCTTCACCTAAAATAGAAATACTTCCACTATTTAAAATTTGATAATTTTTATAACTGTTAAACGCTTCTTCATATAATTTTTCATGATCACTAAAATCACTTCCATCTTGAATTGTAACAACTGTTAAATTTAAATCATTATTAGAAGCTGCTGTTACTAAAGTTCTTCTAGCATTTTTTGTAAATCCTGTTTTTCCACCAATCGTGTATTTATAATTAAACAAAAGCTTATTTTTATTTTTCCATTTATAAGTATTTTTATTAGTTTTAACAGTATGATATTTTGCTTTTACAATTTCTTTAAAATCTTCATTTTTCATAGCATAGCTCATCAAAAGTGCCATATCATAGGCGCTAGAAATATTACCGTCATCTTCTTCATCAAGGCCATGTGGATTGTTAAATGTTGTATCACTCATTCCAAGTTCTTTAGCTTTATCATTCATCATTTTAACAAATTTTTCTTCACTACCAGCAATATTATTTGCAATTACTAAAGCGGCATCATTGCCACTTCGAAGCATTAGACCATAAAGAAGATCTTCTAATTTCATTTTTTCGCCGACTTTTAAATATATAGCCGAACCATATGCCTTTAAAACTTCATCTCCAACTTTGATTGTTTTATCTAATTTTCCGTTTTCAATCGCCAGAATAGCTGTCATAACTTTAGAAATAGAAGCGACGCTTTGCGTATAATGTGGATTTTCTGAATACAGAACTCGTTTACTATCCATATCCATTAAAACTACTGCTTTAGCATTACTACTAAAAGCTTGCACAGAAAATGGTAAACATAGTAAGATTAAAAATAATAATACTTTTTTCACGTTATCACCTAAAAAAGTATATACAAAAAATGGACAGAATATGCGGGCCATGTCCATTTTATTTTAATTTGCATATAATCCATTAATTTTACTCATATCTTCTTCACTTAACTGTTCCACTTTCCATTCATCTTTTTCTTTAGTTAAGTTAAACTCTATAGTATAAGTAACTGTATCTTCTACTTCTTTTAATTTATCTAAACGATACTTTGTAAATAATGAGTCACTATAATTTCCACTTTCATCATTAAACTCATCTTCATTATCTAATCTATAAGCCGCCGCATTCGTAACAACATCAGAATAATCACGCACTGTGATTTCTGCCGTAACTGTAGCGACATCTCCATCAACAGTTTCATCTTTTATTTCATAGACTAAATCTTCATAATGTTTTTTCATAAAATCACGATACTCTTCACGCATTTCATCATCTAAGCTAGTATCTTTTTTTAAAGTATTATCTAAATCTTCTAAAACATCATCATCTAAGCTTTGATATTTTGTAAGTAAATTTTCAACTTTTTTTGTTGGCGTATTATCCATGTTCATATCACAACCACACAAAGCAAAAACTAAAATTACCGTTACAATATATATAATAAATTTTTTCATGATTTTCCACCTCATTTTTATTGTGGAAAATAAAATTAATTTTTATTCATTTTTATCAAGTTTTTTATCTAGTTTTTTCTTGTACTTTTGAACAAAGGCTTTGGACACTTTAAAATGCGGGAAAGCTTTTGCTAATCTCCTATTTAAAATTGTATTATTTAAAAGAAATTCTCTTACTAAATTACTTACTTCTTCGGTGCTATCCTTTACTCTATCTAAATCAATGCCTTCAATATTCGTAATTATTTTAAATGATACCGCAAAGTCAAGGACAAAAAACAATAAGATTGTTACAAATAATATTGTAATTATAATGCTTGGAATACTGGTTAGTAATGTGCAAAAAAACGGATTTAAAACATATATAATAAATACTCCTAAAATGCCAAATAAGGTAGCCGCTTCTAAACAAATTCTTCCATTTATATTAAACTTTTTATCACTATAATCCCACCATCTTGTTTTGAAAATCTTTTCCATTAAATAACTTGTTAAATATTCTAAAATACAACAAAGAATGACTGACATAACAAATAAGACTAAAGGGTCGGAACTATAATCATCTAAAGCAAAAGTAATAAGCAAAGCTCCAACACCATATATTGGGCAGTATGGGCCGATTAAAAAACCTCGGTTAATAACCTTATGTTCAATAATTAAGGTATTTATCATTTCAATTAGCCAGCCAAAAAAAGAATAAATAATAAATAATAGAAAATAATGTTCTAACTGCATACCACTCACTCCTATTTTTATTTTAACATTTTATTATTATTTTAGCAATTAAAATATGCTATAATGGTGATGGTGATGTATGTATGTTATTAGAGAAAGAAAGAGGCCCTTATTTTTTACAAAATAAGTCGTTTGGAACAATTACAATATCAGCAGTATTTCCTTATAAGTATAAAGATGAAGATTTTATGACAGTTCGTTTAATTAATGATGTTATAAACAGAAGTATGAATTATAAAGAAAAACAAGATTTTAAAAATGCTATTATTAATAATCATATTATTTCTTTATATCCTTCTAGAACTAGTCTCGAAGGAACTTCATATACAAGGTTTATTTTGACTATACCTAATCCAAAAAATTTAAAAGATGTATCGTTAGAAAAGTGTATGGCTTTTTTCGCTGATTATATTTATAATCCATTTACCATAAATGATGGGTTTGAAGTTGATGAACTTGAAAAGTTTATTGATATTTACACAAAAAATATTGAAGAAAGTGAGCATTTAATTGCTAATTACGCAAATAGAAGACTTTTTGAAATTAGCGCACCTAATACCAGACTTAGTTCTACTATGGCTAATCACAAAAGGCAATTAGAAAAAGTAACTGCGCAAAGTCTATATCAATTTTACAAACAAAATATTATTAATAATAATCCATTTGTCTTCGTTATGGGAGATGTTGATGAAAACAAAATTAATGACTTAATAAAAAAATATATTTTTAAAAAGGATGAAACTACTATTAAAATTAGTAAAAATCAAAATCACTTTTTAGAGCCATTTGAATTTCAAGCAATTACTGAAGAAAAAGATTTTTTCCAATCTTATATTTCTTTAGTTTACAAGGTAAAAGATATGAAAGAAAAAGATCGCTACACATTAAACGCTATAAGTTATCTTTTGAATAATCAAGCCTCTTTCATCTTATTTAAAAAAATGCGACTTGAAAATGATCTGGTTTATACCTGTGGGGCAACTTGTCGCAACCGCTATGGTTTTTTAGCTTTAACCGCCCTTATTAATAGAAGTTCTAAAGAAAAAGCTATAAAAACTTTTGAAGAAGTTATTAATTTATTAAAAGATGAAGACTATATAAGACCATTGCTTGAAAAAATTAAAAATTCTGAAAGAATCGAATTAATTAAAGACAAAGACCGAAAGATGCTTATATTTAATGACTTTATCGATGAAACACTAGGATTTTTTGAAGGCCGGGAATATAATTATAAAAAACTATGCGAAGTAACCGAAACAGATGTTGCCAAGCTGGCTGACAGACTTGTTCTAGATACACAATATTTTGTAAGGGGGATGAAAGATGCCAAATAATTTAACTACTTATATTTTAGATAACGGTTTAACTGTTTATTTTTATAATGACGATACGAAACATACAATTCATGCAGAGTTAGTAACTAAATATGGTGGAAAAACAAAGGACTTTATTTATGATGGTAAAGAATATCATATTAGTGATGGTATCGCCCACCTTCTAGAACATTTTCTTTGTGAACATGGAAAAGCGGGAAATTTTTTGACTTTAACTGGTGATGAATTGATAAATAGTAATGCGGTCACCTCATCAAATATGACTAGATATTATATTGATGGTGTTGAAAATATGGAAAAAGCTCTAAACATTATGCTTACTAATATTTATAACCCTATTTTTACGGTGGAAAACTTAGAAAAAGTTAAAAAAGCAATTTTTGAAGAAATAAGAAGAAGTAATGATCGCAAGTTTTTTCATTTTAATGAAAAATTTTATGAAAGTTTGTTTCATAAAACCGATTTTAGAAGTGTTATTGGAACAATTAAAGAGATTGAGGATTTAGATTTAGAAACAGTAAAAGTATGTTATAACGCTTTTTATAGACCTACAAATCAATTTTTAATTATCGCTGGCAATTTCGATAAAGATAAATATTTAAAACAAATCAAATCTTTCTTTGCCTCACAGAAAATAGAAAATCATGAAACTAACTTAATTGATTTAAAAGAACCTATAACAATAAAAAATAAATATTTTAAAGTATACAAAGAAACTAGCGATACTTATACTTCTATTAGATATAAAATCGATATTAGACATTTATCACCAAGAGAAAGACTTAATCTTGAAAGTAGTATACACAATTATTTAACGATTAATTTTGGCTATTCTTCACTCATTAGAAAAAAACTTGAAGATGATAAAATAATCACTGATGGTATAAGCTATTTTACTAATTTTCAAGATGATTTTATGATATGTAGTATTGGTGCTTATAATATTAATAGTGATATATTTATTAAAACTATTCAAGATGAAATAAATAATAAAACATTTAATAAGGAATTGTTTGAATTAGAAATTAAACAAACTTTAACCAACTTTATTACAAGATTTGATTATTTATCAAGTATTGTAATGCCATTTATGGAAAATATCGTTACCTATAATTATCCATATTTAGATGAAGCCAAAGATTTTGATATACCTTTTGAAAAATATAAAAAAATAATAAACAGTTTAGATTTTAGTAATTATACCATTGGAGAATTGATTGACCCTAAATATAAAGACAAAACTACTGATTTGAACTAGTCAAGGAAAAGTAGACAATTAAAAACTACTTAGCTAAACCCTAATTGAGTTCTATACTCAATTGGGGTTTTATAGTCTAAAGCATAACTAGGCCTATAATTATTGTGATCTTCAATTATTGCATTTATATAATCTTCGACACATGAATAATCATCCTGATTAAAATCTAAACACATTTCTTTCTTCAACCAACCGTTTTTAGATTCTATAATTGGATTATCAGTTGGTGTTGCTATTCGACTCATTGACCTTGTTATGGTATAATTTTTATGTACTTGTGAAAGTGCAATTG
>CALVRP010000084.1 GCA_944358665.1 uncultured Bacilli bacterium | reverse complement strand
TCTGATCTATTTGCGCTCTTACACAATCATCCAGTGGTCCATGATCTTTAATGGTGTTATCTATTAAACTTTGAATAATGTCATTACGTAGTTTGTCTAGTCAAACTTTATTAGGATATGCATCATAATCATCAACAACTTCTGTAACTTTTGTTTCTAAATCAACAGAAAACTCATCAACAAACTTTTTAGCCATATTATCACCTTCTTTAATTTAGTAAATCGTCTACTATTTTTTTAATAACCTCATCATTCTTAGTAGCTTCTGGAAGTAACCCTTCTAAAATATTCTTTTGAATATTTCTATTATAGGTCCTTTTTGGAAGTACATAATCCACATCTGTTCCAATTACATTACGCACATCATATTTATTATAAGATAAATTACCAAGCGCACTATTTAAAATTATGCTGAAATTATCCTTGTCCATATCTTTATAAATAGATACCATTGTTTTCATATTTCGCATATTAACAATATCATTGGTCATAACATATAATATCTGATTACTTAAATCCATACTAACAAGTTTTACCGCGTCAACCATATGATTAGTATCAATTAAAATAATATCATATAAATGAATTAATTTTTTTATCAGTAAATCGATATATTTAACATCTATTTTACTGATACTTCGCGGATCACGTGGTGCGGGTAAAACATCAACTAAGTCATTATATTTTTTTATATAATCCCTAGCATCATCAAAAGTATTTGACATTAAATCGGCCGCAAAGTTAAATATATTTCCGGAATTATCTACTTTAAGAAGCATGGCAATAGCCCCAGTATATAAATCAAAATCAGCAATTAAAACTTTTTTTCCCCGGCTAGAAAATTCGCTAGCTAAAGTAAGTACTAGATTACTTTTCCCAGTTCCACCTTTTACAGAAGTGACAGTAATAATTTTTGCATTTTTTAAAGCCATAATCCACCCTCTATTCTTTTTTTATTATTATTTTATCATTATCCATATAACCTATATAACTAATATCTATTTGATAATCAAAATCTATAATATCTGAAAATAGACTTTTTGTTGTTGCATTTACCTTTATTTTTATCGTCTCATTTTCAATATTAATCTGTTTCTTACCTTCAATGTTACTATCTAATAAATCATTTAATTTCTGAGCAATATTTTCTTCATCCAAATGTTTCATACCATAATTAATAGTACTTTTAACTTCGTTTTCATAGCTGTTTTTTTCTACCAAAAAATTACCAATATCAACTATACCAGCCATTAAAAGTAAAATAACCGGAAGAAGAATTACAAATATAACTAGTGACTGTCCTTTGTCATCCATGATTATTCTCCCCTTGGTAAACGTTTTTAGAAGTTGTTATAGTAAAATCATCTCCCAGAATGTTTGATAATATAGGAGCCGATACAGGGACATTTTCTTCTAAAATCAATTTAACAAAATTACCGTTATTTTCAGTTTTATAAGTAATTCCTTCTTTTGCGACATAAGCTGCTATCTCTTTATTTTGATTATTCTCATATAACTCAGCTACCGTTGACAAATCATTGTTTAATTCATATTTTTTAATAAAAATATTTCCAACATCTATTAAAGCTACAAATATCAATAATAATATTGGTGCGACTATTATAAATTCTACTAACGCTTGCCCCTTATCATTCATTCTATCACGCTACCTATCATAATAAATTATATCAAAAAATCAATATAATAACAAGAAAATATTGTCAGTAATCAATATTTTTTATCAAATAATAATTTTAAAAAAACATATCCTAAAAAATAAAAAACTGATATTTTTAGAACTTGTCTAAATTATCAGTTTTTTATAATACAAAATTATTTAATTTTTTGAATTAACTCTTTCTTTTCCTTTTCTGAAATAAAAGCCCCATTAATTGCATAGATGTTCATCATTTTTAAATCTTCTAATGTAAAAGAAAAACAATCTAATAATTTTTGATATTCATCCGTTAATGTTATATTTGATACTGTTCGGTTATCAGTATTTACACTAACTAACACACCTTTTTTATAAAGTTCATATATCGGATGCCTTTCATAATTATTAACTACTTTAGTTTGAACATTACTAGTTGGGCATATTTCTAATAATATATTTTTTTCTTTTAATTCTTCTATCAAAGCCTTATCTTCTATACATCTAATACCATGGCCGATTCTTTTCGCACCAAAGGAAAGGGCTTCTCTAATACTTTCTGAACCAGCGGCCTCTCCCGCATGAATTGTAAAAGGAATATTATTATCTTTAGCAATCATAAATAACTCTTTATAATCACTAGTTGGATATATTCCCTCAGCTCCTGCCAAATCAAGCGCGCAAACTCCTTTTCCTAAATACTTTAAAGCAAGAGTGACTACTTTCAAATTATTATCAAAGCTATCACCACGCATCAAACATAAAATTAAATTAGTTTTAATATCTACTTTCTTTAAACCTTTTAAAACACTTTCAATAACCTCTTCAGGAATAAGACCATTTAAAAGATGTTTCATCGGGGCAAATCTGATTTCAGCATAAATAACATTTTCTGCCTTTAAATCTAAAGCTAGTTCATAAGCTACTCTTTCTAAATTTTCTTTTGTTTGTAAAATTTTTGTTGGTATATCAAATTTTGTTAAATACTCATTTAAATCAATACAATCATTCTTTACAGTCATATCCTCTTTTTTTATATCACCAAGAATTTCTAAAGCCGTCTTAAAACGAACTGAACCATCTAAATGTAAATGCAATTCGGCCTTTGGCATATCTTTAATATTCATAACATCATCCTTTCAAACATCTTCTAATTAATTTAAATAATTCAACCATTATTAACGGAGAAAGAGATAATAAAATAACGGCTAGCCACTGATTACCATCTAATAATGTCAGTGAAAACAACTCCCTTGTAACTGGAATTGCATAAACAAATAAAGCAAAAATTGATGAAATTCCCATTGCTAAATATAAATATTTATTTTTAGGGTGTTTTCTAGAAAATACAGAAATTGTATTAGAATGTTGATTTAATGCATGAACAATTTGCGCAAAACATAAAACTAAGAACGTCATAGTAAGAGCCGCATCATAACCATCTTGCATACCAATATGATGTGCGACTAGTGATAAAAATGCAATATAAGCGCCATACCAAACAACTCTAAATACTAAGCCCTTCTCAAATAAACTTCCCTCTTTAACAGGTTTTCTCTTCATAATATCTTTTTCTTCTGGATCGACACCAAGTGCTAAAGCAGGTAAAGTATCAGTAGCTAAATTAACAAATAAAATATGAATAGCTAAAAGTGGTGTTGGCCAATTAAATAAAATTGCCACAAAAATCGCTAAAACTTCAGCAATATTACCGGCCAGTAAAAACTGAATAACTTTCTGAATATTGCGGTATACTCGTCTCCCTTCACGAACCGCATGTTCTATTGTTGTAAAATTATCATCTAAAAGTAGCATGTCAGCTGATTCTTTCGCCACATCAGTACCATTTTTACCCATCGCGATACCAATATCTGCCCTCTTTAAAGCTGGTGCATCGTTAACTCCATCTCCCGTCATAGCCACAATTTCACCATTACTTTTTAAAGCATTAATAATTCGCATTTTATCTTCAGGACTAACTCTGGCAAAAACAGTAACATTTTCAATAATATTTTTTAAATCATTATCGTCCATATTATTTAAATCAGTTCCGGTAAGGGCTTTATTTCCTTTTTTATAGATACCTAAGTTTTTTGCAATAGCCGTTGCCGTTATCTTATGGTCCCCAGTAATCATAATAACTTTTATTCCCGCCTCACGACAAGTTTTAATTGCCTTTTTAACATTCAATCTCGGTGGATCAATCATTGTACTAAGGCCAATAAAAGTTAAACCATTTTCAATGTCTTCCTCTTCACTCTTTGGTAAAATTTTAATTTCTTTCTTCGCATACGCTAACAACCTTTCAGCATTATTTAAATGTTTTTCACATTTACTAATAACCTCATCTTTAATCTTTTCTGTCAAAGGAATAACTTTATCACCAGCAATAATATTATCACAGACCGTTAAAACTTCTTCCAAAGCCCCTTTAGTATAACAAATATATTTACCATTAATTTCATGAATAGTACTCATTCTTTTTCTTTTAGAATCAAATGGCATTTCAAATAGTTTTGGATACTTTTTTCTTATATCATTCACATCATATTTTTTACTCGCAAACTCAAGTAACGCTGTTTCTGTCGGGTCACCAGATTCACTACTGCTGGCATTATTACATAAAACGCTTGCGTAAATATAATCTAAAGAAGGAACCTTTGTCCCATCCATATCTGGATAAAAGAGAACATCAATAACCGTCATTTTATTTTGGGTTAAAGTTCCCGTTTTATCCGTGCATATTACACTTGCACTACCTAAAGTTTCAACAGCTGGGAGTTCCTTAACCAAAGCATTTTTTGTCGCCATTCTTCTAACGCCTAAGGCCATAACAATCGTCGCCGTCGCCGGCAGTCCTTCAGGAATTACCGATATTGCAAGTGATACCGCAATCATTAAAATACTTACAAAATTATTTCCGTGTAAAAGTCCAACAATAAAAATAACCACACTTATTAATAGTCCGCATATGCTAAGAACTGAGCCGACTGCATCCAACTTTCTTTTAAGTGGCGTATCTAGATTATCAGTATTTTCAAGCATTCCAGCAATTTTACCAACTTCAGTATTCATTCCAATTGCCGTTACAACACCTTCAGCCGTTCCATAAGTAATTATCGACGAGGAAAATACCATATTTACCCTATCACCAATAACTTCATCACCTTTCAAAACCGCATTCGCATCTTTCTTTACCGGCACACTTTCGCCTGTTAAAGCTGACTCATCAGCCGACAAATTACTTTCTTTTAAAAGACGAATATCCGCAGGAACAATACTACCATCTTCTAAAAAAACAATATCACCTACAACAATTTCACTAACTTTAACCTTTTGCTTTTTACCATCTCGCTTTACTAATGCATAAGGCGCATTCATTTTCCTTAAAGCTTCAACTGCCTCTAAAGCTTTTTCTTCTTCAACTACACTTATAATAGTATTAATAACAATTATAATTAAAATAACAAAAGTTTATAAATTTTGATCAAGTAAAAAAGAAACTAAAGATGCAATTAATAAAATAATAATCATCTTGTCTTTTAAGGCTTTTAAAATAATGTCTAAAAGACTAGCCTTCTTTTTACTAATTATTTCGTTTTTACCACGTTTTTTTCTAACACTTACTTCTTTACTACTCAGTCCATTTGTATTAGTTTCTAACTTCTTTAAAATCTCTTCTTTAGAATATTTATAAGCATCGTTCATTTTTATAGTCCTTTCTATTATTATCATTATAACATGGCTTTATTTTTATACAAAGAAAAAAGGCTAAACTTTTAATAGTTTTCCCTTTTTAAGTAATTTTAATAATTTATTATTTTGATAAGCTGTACCACGGTAATTATTAACATTATTTTTAGCCGCGATTTTCTTACGATTTTCAAAGGAACTATCAACACCAATACCTTTAAGAGCATCCACTAAAGAATTACCATCATAGCTAGGTATTGGATAATAATTACTACTTACATCAACATTTCCACCAAGTTTACTTAATAAATTTAAATTTTGAATCGCACTTCCCGTATATTCGTCAGTAAAACCCGCTAAAGCATATAATCTCTTACGATTATCAAATGAACTATCAATTCCATTTTGCTTCAACGCATCAACTATTGAAGTACCTTTATAATTACTTAAGTTAGGCAATTCACTGGTCGGAACAGTTCCCGTACTGTTAGTAAAAATATCCCGGTATAAAATATTTAAATCAACATTGCCATCAATACCATCGGTACTTCCCGATGAAGTATACTGCCACATATCATATTTACCAGTATAAGTATTTACTGAATTATACTGAGCAACCCAGCAAGTAAATCTATTGGAAATTGCTACATTATCTAATAAATCGGTAAACCAATATTTATTCGCATAAACACCAGCCCAGTAACCGGCCTTTTCAATTTCTTCACAAAAGGCGATACACATATTAGTTAAAGTTGTTTTTCCTAAATTTTGCTGAGTCTTATCTTCGATATCAAAATAAACAGGTAAATTAAGTTCTCTACCATTTAACCAATTTAAAACAACTTCGGCCTCTTTTTTTGCTTCTTGAGTATTTAAAGCATATGAGTAAAAATAAACGCCCACTGGTATATTGTTTTTCAGACAACCTGCATAGTTATTTTCAAACTGACTGTCTTTTTGATTTTCATACATGCCATAACCAACTCTGATAATCGCAAACTCTGCACCACTATTTTTAACTTTAGCCCAGTCAATAGTTCCTTGCCATTTTGACACATCAATTCCTCTATATTCCATTTATTTCTCCTTTCTAATGTTATATATGAAAGGAAAAATAAAAGTAAACTGCCATAACCTAAAAAAATATTAGAGAAACTAATATTTTATTGTAAATTTAATTTTTTATTCATCCAGCGATAACTAATATAATATAAGATACCTACATATATTAATTCAAGTCCAGCCATACTAAACATAAATGTATTTATAAGCTCTATTTGCTCACCTATTTCTTCATAATTTCCAACATTAAGGAGGAAGAAAATAAACAAGAATATAAAATTAACTATTTGCACCAACACATATAAAATAATTGCATATATTAAAGAATTAATATTTTTATTACCATTTTTACTATAACCTATACTAATACTTGCAAAAATTAAAAACATATAAAAGAAATATTCTAAAATAAGCACTAGCAAAATTGCGATAAAGAACATTCCCAAATTATTAGTACTAATGTAATCAATTAAATTATGAAAAGCATCTAATAAAACTGGTACATAATAAGCAATAAATATACTAAGCATAAAAACAACAATTGTACTAATAAAAGTAATAGTAACTGTTAAAAGTTTTGATAGTAATAAAGTACCCTTTTTTACCGGCAAAGTATGAGTCAAATAACCTTCATCTTTAAACAAATTATCTAAATATCTTTTAATATTCATAAAAGCCATATAGACAAAACCAACTATTAAAGTCATAACAAAAATCACACTCATAATCCCATAAAAAACAGCAATAAAATCGAACTGGTTTTGTAAAAGATCTAATGCCCTAATAACAAAAGATCCGGCTAAAATAATTATATATAGCGGTATTAAATATTTAGCCATCCATTTTAAATCATATTTCAAAACTTTACCTAACATTTAAATTCCTCCCTAAATATTTCATCAATTGATTTACCTTGTTTATTTCTTAGTTTATCGGCATCATCATATAAAACAATTTTTCCATCATCGAGAAAAATAACTTCATCCAATATTTTTTCAACATCACTTATTAAATGTGTTGAAATTAAAATACTTGCTTCATCATTAAAATTCGTTAAAATTGTTTCTAAAATATAATCTCTAGTTGCCGCATCAACGCCACCCATCGGTTCATCTAAAATATATAAATCTGCCTTTCTACTCATTACCAAAATTAACTGAACTTTTTCTTTTGTTCCTTTAGACATAGTAGATAATTTATCCGTAGCTTTTATTTCTAAATTATCTAACAATTGATATGCTTTTGCCTTATCAAAATCCTGATAAAAATCCGCAAAATAATCAATAACTTCCCTAGCCGTCATGCTCATAGTTAAATAAGTTCGTTCTGGTAAATAAGAAATTACTCTTTTACTTTCTAAACCAACTTTTTGACCATGAACCAATACCTCTCCTTCACTTGGAACTAATAAATTATTAATAATTTTTATTAATGTTGTTTTACCACTTCCGTTTTTACCTAAAAGGCCAACAATTTTTCCTTTTTTTATTTTTAGATTAATATTATCTAAAGCTTTTTTATCGCCAAAATTCATTTCAACATTTTTACATTCTAATAGTTCCATCATCATACCTTCCTTCTATATATTTTTTTGTTTCCTTAAAAGAAATACCCAAATTTTCCATGTCCTTTAAATAAGAATTAGTTAAATTAATCGCCATTTCTATTTTCAGATTTTTAATTTTCTTTTCATCTTTTGTGACAAATTTACCATTAGTTCTTTCAGTATATATCAATTCCTCATTCTCTAAAATATTGAGTGCTTTCGCAATTGTATTAGGATTTACTTTATATTTTAGTGCCAAAGTTCTAACGGACAATAACTTACCACCAGGTTTATACTCCCCTTTAATAATATCTAATTTAATTATCCTTATTATTTGCAAATAAATTGGTGTATTATTATCAAAATTCAATAAATCACCTCCATTGTATTAATCGACTAATACAATAATACAATTAGAACTTGGATTTGTCAAGTAAAATTTAGAAAATAATTAAAAAAATATCGATAATTGTTTTTAATCTTGACATCCTTTTATTTTTTAGGTAAAATGTTATTTGTAAGCGTTTGGAGTAGTACTCAAGAGGCTGAAGAGGCGCCCCTGCTAAGGGTGTAGGTCGGGCAACTGGCGCGAGGGTTCAAATCCCTCCTACTCCGCCATTTATGAAATTAACCGCTATTTTAGCGGTTTTTATTTTATTATAAATTTAATTATATAAATTTAATTATTTATGATATTATATAAATTGGATAAGAATATTGATAATTTAAAATTTAATAGAAAGGAGAAAAACGAATGAGTGTAATAGCATATTTTGATGAATCTGGCGATGATGGTATTATAAAATACTCAAGTGACACCTTTATACTATCAAGCATATACATGTATGACACAGAGTGGGAAAATAATTTTAACAAATTTAAAGAAATGCGAAAATTTCTTAAAAAAGAATTTGGATTCCCTATAAAAGAAGAATTCCACACGGCTAATTTTTTTACCGATAAAAATCCATATCGAGAATACAAATGGACTAACGAAGAAAGAAAAAAATATTGTTAATTTATGCAAAGACTATAGCTAATTTAAATATTAAATGCGTAAATGTAATAATTGATAAAAATAAAATATCTAATGACAATTATCCTGTTTTAAAAAATGCATTAACTTACAATATACAAAGAATACAAAATGACAGTGATTGGAAATATATTATTATTTCTGATAAAGGCCGTATAAAAATTATGCGTAAAACCGCAAGAGCAATAAGAAATTTTAATCCCATAACTTCACATTATCACGATTATTATAATAATCCAGTCAAAAATCTAATAGAAGATATTCTTGAAAAAGATTCATTAGATTCATACTTTATCCAAATAAGTGATTTTATATCATATATTATAAACTTATATTATAAACATGTTTACTTAAAAAAAGAGTTGCCTAACAGAATTAAAAACTGGCTAACTATCAATAACATTAAAACCCTAGTTGATATTTTATCACCAATATACAATAAAAAAGCTAGTAATAATAATGAATATGGCTTAGTTATTTATCCAAAATAAAAGCACCACCTTACCCCCATTCGGGGTTGGAGTGGTTCAACTATAATATA
>CALVRP010000083.1 GCA_944358665.1 uncultured Bacilli bacterium | reverse complement strand
TTTTTTTTCTAATACGCTCTTTCATTTCAGCAGCCGCGGCTTTAGTAAATGTTAGAATTAATAAATTATCAATATGGATATTATTTTTTAGATGCGTTAAAACTCTTTCAGAAAGGACAGCGGTTTTACCACTACCAGCTCCGGCAGAAACAATAATGTTTTTTCCTTTTTCGTAAATAGCGGTTTCTTGTTCTTTAGTCCATACTGGCATTAGTATCACCTCCAACAATTTCTTTAAATGGTTTATTTTGTACATCTTTAATATCTTCTTCTTTTCTAAAGCACAAGTCTTTGAATTTACAAAATTCACAGCCAATTAATTTATTATCGATTCTAATGGGGCTTATTTTAAAGTCTGCATTTTCTACATTACTTACAACTTCATTTATTTTATCATCAACGATACTAATCATTTTATCAATTTCTTCATCGCTTATCATTTTACTATAATGAGCAAAACCATTCTTCGTTGTTTTTAAACTTTTAATCATTTGACTGTTTTCATAACTAGTATCAAATTTTTCTAAGATATTTAAATCGTTATTTGTATAACCATTTAAATATAAGTTTTTTTCTTTTTCTTTTAAAATATCATCAGTATCGATTTTGACGCTATCTAAAAGTTTTTGTAAGTAAAAACCGGCGATTCTAGCTTTATCATCTAATCCTTTTTTAACTAAATAAGCATAGACTGGTAACTGTAAGTGAATACCATAATTGATATTATCTAAATTAGTTTCGATAAAACCAGTTTTATAATCGATAATGGCCATATATTTTTTACCATTTTCTTCTAAATATTTTATTTTATCGACAAAGCCAATGAAGTTTACTTTTAATTTATTTGATTTATCAATAGTTATTTTCTTTTCGGTTAAAGCTTTATTAAATTTAGAATATGATTCTTCTTTTAAAATAGTTTCCACATCAAATTTTAAGATATCATAAAGTTTATCCATGAAATATTTTTCTTTTGGGGTTAAAGTAAGTTCTTCGATGTTTTTTTGATACTGCTTTCTAATGTCAAAATCCTCATCATACATATGGGCTAGAACATCATGGAAAACATTTCCAAGGTTGGTGGCAAAAGTCTCATTAAATGGATCTAGTTTTAAAATATTTTGAATATAAAATCTAAAAGGACATAAGAAATAATTATTCATACTTGAATATGATAAGGTTATTTTTCCTTTTAAATAATCAAATAATTTATTAACGCTGATACCAGTATAACTATTATCATAAGTCATATAATTATTATCTTGGTAAGTTTTAAGAAGCGGAAATAATGTTTTATCTCCGGTATTATAATTAAGATAATTATCTAAATTTTCGGATAATAAAATATGGTTATATTTATTAGAATAGTGAAGAGGAATTTCGGCATTTTTGATAACTTCTAAATCTAGCTCTTTGATTAAAAATGATGGATAATAAGTATTATAGTTATCTTTTAATTTATAAGATAAAGTAATATTCGGAAAACTAGTTAAAATATTTATTAGTTTTTCTTTTTCCATTTTCATTTTTTCTGTAGATGTTTGCAGACCTAAAGAAGGAGAGAGTTTATCATTTATTAAACCGTTTTCATTATATACTTTTGGCAGTTCTCCTTGATTAAAACCTAATATATAGTAATGTTTATTAGGATCACTTATTTCATTTATGTTAATTACTTTGATAGAGTTTTCAAGATTTTTAACAGGCACGCTAGCTGTCTTTAATTCATTTTTAATAATTTCTATTAAAGTATCGTCAACCTTATCTACAAAAGCATATTTATTTAAAACATCAATTATTTTATTATAAACATCGCCTGTTTTAATACATTCTAAGGCTTTATTGATATCTTTTTCCTTTGTTAATGTATTTAAAAAATCTTTTACGGTTTTGGTACTATAAATATTATAGCTAGTGTTTAAAGTAACTGGTAAGTTAAACATTTTAAATAATTTTGAGGCTTCTCTTTTATAATCATCATTTAAATTAACTAGGCAGATATTATTAATATCAGTAGTTTTAAGTTCTTCAATTATTTTGGTGATTATAAAAACTATTTCTTCAGTACTAGTATTAAATTCATAAACTTTTGGCTTATATTTATTATTATTTGCTTTAATAAATTTTGTATTATACTTATCTAGTTCATCTAAAATATATTTATCAAAGGTATTATAACCAATTACTTTGATATTTTTAATACTATTTTGAAACATACTATTATCGATTATTAAATTTTCTTTTAATAAAGCTTCATAATACGGTTTTATTAAATCATTTTTAAAATATATATTATTTAAATATTCTTTAGCTACATCATAATTTAAGTTATATTTATGCATTAAAAAATATAAACTTTTTTCATCGGCATAAGGAAAATAATTATTTTTAAATTCATTGATAGTCATTATTTTTATATTTAAGATTATTTTCTTTTCAGATATTTCTTTTAATAATTGTTTTTTTATTATATTAGGGGCGATAACTAAATCACCATTTTCAATATATTCAAGCATACTACCACCTCATTATCTATTTCATTATATCACAGCTAAGGATAATAAAAAATGGTAAGTTAATACCATTTTGAAATAAAATATACAATATTATTTACTATTAACATTTAATTTTCTCAATATTCTGATATACTATTTTTTGAGAAATTTTATTAGGATTTTAAAATTTAATTGCCTTCTGACTTTCTATATTTAGTTAGTGTAAAGAGTTTTTGGGATTTTTAGGAAATTTCTGAAAACTCTTTTATTATGTAATTTTAAAATCCGTGACCATAAAAGAATTGAGTACCCTTAGGATTATATATTTTCTTCTGATACG
>CALVRP010000082.1 GCA_944358665.1 uncultured Bacilli bacterium | reverse complement strand
TAATGTTAAGCCTTCAGCACTTGTTAAACTTCTTAAATCAAGATTTCCTACTACACTTTGTGGTAATGTTAAGCCTTCAGCACTTGTTAAACTTCTTAAATCAAGATCTCCTTTAATAGAAGTTACGCTAGAAAATACTTTATTTAAATCATCTATTATATTTCTCTTACTTTTTATTTCTTCTATTCTTGGGTCCTTTTGATACCCAAAGCCTTCTATCTTATTATCTATTTCATATAAAAATTTTAATTCTTCAATAGTTAATTCATAACCTTTTTGTACTTTATTTTCTATTGTTGTTAAATATTGCATATCATATTCTTTTTTTAAATATTTATCTTTATCCGGAAATTCTTGTAGTTTTTCATTTAATATGGGCATCATTTCTGGTTCCATATTTTGATTATCAGCTATTCCTCTTATTTCTCCTATTTCATTATGTCCATTCATTCTTATGGCTATTCTTGGTACTTTGGGTTCATTATTTTCATCATATGTATAATATACATAAAAGTCTCCATTTGCCAGTTGCCCTTTCGCAAAATTCTCACCAGCCGCGGTGCACCAGCCGGTATAATAACCTTGTAAAGAGTCTCTTAATTTATTATAATCACTGCCTTGGTCATATTTTACCCATATTCCGTCAGTACCATTACTATGTTTTTCACCTTTTTCCATTATCATTTTCATCGCATATTCATATAAAGTTTTAAAGTTTCCACTTCCTAAAGCATTTTTTATTTCATCTTCGCCTTTTTTATCTTTGATATAAGCTTCCATTAGTTTTAATGTTGTAAAAACTGCTTCTCTATCTACTGGTGGAAATGGATATACTGTATGTTTATCTCTTTTTGAAAATTTACCAGTTTCTTTGTCATATTTTCCAAGCTTTTGCAAGCCTTGAAATACCCAGTACTTTTCCCACATTTCATATGATTTACTTTCTTCATCATATAAGAAATAATCAATCCATGGTTCTAATGATTTTTGTTGATCTTCGATTATTTGATTTACTAATATTTTTTTTCTTTCAGGAGTTATTTCAATATCACCATAACCACGTTCACGCATTATTTGTTTCTCGTGTTCAAAATAACTATCTGGTATTTCCTCTGGTTTTATAACATAAATGTCATAATAAAAATTTTTTAATAATTTTTCCGCTGATTTATTTTTACTTCTAGCAACTTTATCATGAACTCTTTCTAATCTTTCAAAATAATTTAATATTCTATCTCTCTTTTTATCACTTTCTTTTGATGTATGCATTACTCTATCTGATGTATGTAAATTCCTATATAATTTAGTTATAATATCTATCCACTGGTTTCTCTCATCCATTTATTATCACCTCTTTTATAATATCATAATTTTATTTAAAAAAAAAGAAAAACCTTTTATTATATAATGAATTTACATTTTTTGATTATAAATAATAAGTTCGTGCATTGCTCTTGTACATGCGACATAATAAAAGTTTTTTTCTTCATTATTATAAGCATTATCAACCTCTGTATATATAATAACACCATCAAACTCTAATCCTTTAGCCATATAAAATGGAAGGGTTAAAATTTTCTTATGATCACTACTATCTAAAGAAACATCAAATTTATATTTAAGTAAATTATAAATTTTATGACTTTCTTCTATCGTTTTAGTAATAATTGCGACTGCATTATAATTTTCTAATTTATTTAAGTCTTCACTTAAATCATTAAACAAATCTTTTTCTTTTTTAACTACTACTGGTTTTTGATTACTTCTTCTAATCACACAAACGTTATCTAAAGATAAAATTTTATTAGTAAAATTAGTTATCTCTTCACTAGAACGATAAGTTTTTGAAAGCCTATAAAAATTACTATTTTCAAACACTTTATTTAAATCATTTAAACTATTATATTTAATGCATGGATTTATTACTTGATTAGGATCTCCTAAAATTGTAAAACTAGCATACGGAAATATATTTTTTAAAATTAAATATTGTAAGGGTGAATAATCTTGGGCCTCATCAATTACCACATGTTTAATTTTATTATCAATGTAAAAACCATTTAAATAAAAATATGTATATAAAATTAAAGGAACATCTTCATATTTAAGTGTATCAATTTCTTCATTAATAAAGTTTTCATATATTTCTTTATAATTAGTAGTCTTATTCAAAAATGGTTTTATACTTTCTAAGATTTTATTTTTATTTTTAATACTGGTTTTTATTTCATAGCAAATATCCGTAGCAACTAAAGATAACATTTCATTTAAAGATAATTTTTTATATTTATTTAAATGTTCATTTAACATTTCTTTCGTATAATGCATGTTTTTAATGCCAAAACCTTTTTCAAATTCTAAATTATTTATATAATTATTTAAATACTGTTTTAGTTTTAAAGTATATTCTTCCGTAAATTTATTTTTATCAACTTTTCCAATATATAAACGTTTTAAAAAATGATCATAATCTTCTATTTTTATGTTTATAAACCGATGAACAAAAGAATTAAACGTAATATTTAAAACATTTTCTTCACCCAGTGATGGCAAAACTAAAGAAATGTAGTCAGCAAAAGTTTCACTTGGGGAAAAAATTAAAATGTTATCAGAGCTTATTTCTTTATAACGATAAAGTAAGTAAGCAATTCGATGCAGTGCCACTGAAGTTTTACCGCTTCCACTTGCACCTTCAACAATTAAAACTTTATCTTTAACATTACGAATAATTAAATTTTGTTCTGTTTGAATTGTATTAACAATATTCGTCATCTGAGAAGAAGTGCTCTCTGAAAGAATATCTTGAAGAACATCATCATCAATATTTAATGTAGTTTCAATGCATCTAACAAGTTTACTATTAGTAATCTTATATTGCCTTTTTAAAGTAATTTCCCCTTCAACTTTCTCATAAGCCTCGTAACAAGCCTTACCAACACCATAATTATAAAATAAACTAGCAATCGGGCTTCGCCAATCAAAAACATAATGTTTATCATCTGTTATATCTTTAAGGCCTACATAAACATTTATTACCTCATCATCTATTTTAAAATCTACCCTACCAAAATAAGGGAAATTCAAAGCTCTTTTTAAAATATAATTTTTTTTATGATAGTTATCAGTCCGTTCTACTCTTTCAGCAACATCCTGCGTTAAAAAAGTAAACTCAAGCTTATTTTCATCAGACTGGGCTTTATTAGAGTATTCAGTGCCAACCAAATTTTTAAAATCTATAGTCTTACTTTTTAATTTTTCTTCTTTTTTTAAACTTTTATCAAGTTTGTCTTGAATAACACTAACTACTTTTTCTAGGTATTTTTCTTCTTTTTTTAATTCTTCTTTACTAACCATATTAACCACCTACATAATTATACTATTTTTAATGATAAAAGTAAAAAACAATGACTTAAATTATTTACTTAAATCATTGTTTTTCTATCTTCAAATATTTATATTATTTTTAGTAAATTATTGCAACAAGAACAAATGTTCGTTATAATGTTTATAGGAACATTTGGTTATGGGCGTTATCTCCATTCTGAAAAGAATAGGAGGTGGTGTTATGAGTAAAAAAGATTTTTTAATTCTATCATTGATTTTCATTATCTTTTTTCTTTTAATATTACTTTTCAATTTGCTAGAAATAGTAAATTAAAAGAAAAGCGCCTAACTCAGCTATTGAATTAGGCGCGCCAAACAAAACTTGGTAACGCCCAGCGAGAAAACCAGACGTTCCTTTTTTATCTTATGAAGTTTCCTTCATCTGTATACATTTTAGCATAATTATTTATTTTGTGCAAGTGGAATTCAATCAATCCCATCAATACAATTGTCATAAATCCATTGTTTTATATCTGTCATATCATTTGTTTCATAATACTTTATAAGTTTTGTAAAATATTCACCTATTTTTTCTACTGGAACAGAAATTATTCCTTGTCCATTTTTAATCATTTCCTTATTAGCAACTAAATTAGCTACTCTTTTATTACCATCTAAGAACATTTGACTTCTTTGAACCCAACAAAAAATACTTATACATCTTTCTAGCTCATTTTTTATAGATAAAATATTTTTTAGTTCGTTCTCATAATCACATTCTGCTGGTAATTTTGGTCGCCAATTGGTTCCAGTTATTCCGACACCCTTATCTCTAAATTCTCCTAGTAGTATGACATTCTGCCCTTTACAAATTTCAAAATGTATTTTTTTTATAAAATCAATTGTTAATTCATCATCAATATGATTAATCACATACTCCCAAGCATCTTTCAACCCCTTTAATTTAAGCATATCATCTACTGAAATATTACCAGTGTTTACATTGTTCATAAATGAATATGTATCAGCAAAAGTTATAGCAATTCCCTCTAGGTTGGCACTTTTATAAATATTATCCACCAGTTTTCTTTTTGCAAAAAAAACATTATCTTCTTTAGTCATATTATATTTATTCTTCATTTTTCCCCTGCTTTCTCTTCTAATAATTATATATTTATTATATCATGTATAATACTAAGTAGCAAACAAAAAAAGTATGCTTATTCCATACTTTTAACAACTTCCTGACATCTTGGACAAATGTGATCAGTTAAATCCATTTCATCAAAATAGTTCCAACATCTTTCACATCTTTCACCCTTAAATTTAGTTACTTCAACTTTACAATAATCATATTGTTTTAAATCATCAGTTGTTAAAACAACATCAGATACTATTAATAATTGTTTTAAATTACTTAAAATTGGTTTTAAAACTTCTTTATCTTCATCAAGTAAATTAAGTCTCACTTTAGCTTCTAGTGATTTTCCAATTATTTTTTCAGTTCTAGCCTCTTCTAATGCCTTATAAACATCATCTTTAATACTAAAGAATACGTTCCATGTTTCTTTTACTTCTTCTTCATCTTTATAAGTAGTCACTTCTGGCATTCTTTCTAAATGAACACTTTCTTCTTTAGCACCTGGCATTAATTTATAAACTTCTTCACTAGTATATGGAAGAATTGGTGCCATTAATCTAATTAATGCATATAAAGTTTCATATAAAACAGTTTGAACACTTCTTCTTTCTAAGCTATCAGCTTTTTCGATATATAAAATATCTTTAGTAAAATCTAAATAGAAATTAGATAAATTTGCAATATAATTATTAATTAATTTATAAATTTCATCATAATCATATTCATCATAAGCTTTTTTAACATCATGAACTAAATTATTTAAACTAATCATCATATATTTATCAGCGCTTGGCATTTTTGCATAAGAAACCTTATTCTTAACGTCAAAATCAAACAAGTTACCAAGCATAAAGCGATAAGTATTACGAATTTTTCGGTAACTTTCTTTAACACCATTAAACAGTTCTTCACCAAATCTAACATCTTCTGTAAAATCAACACTAGCCACCCAAAGTCTTAAAACATCAGCTCCATTTTGTCTTACAACATCCATTGGTTTTACTACATTACCAAGTGATTTACTCATTTTAAAGCCTTTTCCATCTAAAACAAAACCCGTAGAAAGTAAACCTTTATAAGGTGCTTTTCCATAAGTTGCAACACTACAAATTAATGAAGAGTTAAACCATCCGCGATATTGATCAGAGCCTTCTAAATAAATATCAGCCGGATACTGCATACCTCTTTCAACTAAAACACCATTAAATGAACTACCAGAATCAAACCAAACATCCATAATATCAGTCTCTTTAGTAAACTGTCCATTTGGTGAATGTTCATTTTTATAACCATTTGGTAGTAAATCTTTAGCATCTTTTTCAAACCAAATATTAGAGCCATGTTGTCTAAATAATTTAGCGACATGCATCATAACATCATAATCGATAATTTCCGTACCGTCTTCATTATAGAAGATTGGAATAGGCACACCCCAAGATCTTTGTCTTGAAATACACCAATCACCACGGTCCTTTATCATATTGTAAAGTCTTTTTTTACCCCATGCCGTGTGAAAATCAACATTTTCATCTAACTCTTTTAAAATTTTATCTTTTATCTTATCAACACTACAGAACCATTGATTGGTTGCTCTAAAAATAATTGGTTTTTTAGTTCGCCAGTCATGAGGATAAGAGTGTTTAATAAATTTTAATTTAAGTAAATTACCATTTTCATCTAACCATTTAGTAATTTCTTTATTCGCATCTTCAAAGAATAAACCTTCAAATCTCCCTGACTTTTCATTTAAAGCACCATCATCATTAACCCCATTAATCATTGGTAAATTATATTTATTTCCAATAATAAAGTCATCCTCACCATAACCAGGGGCGATATGAACAAGACCAGTTCCCGCATCTAATGTTACATGATGACCAGGAACTACCGGACTAATACGCTCCATAAATGGATGTTTATAAGTAATGCCCTCTAATTTATCACCCGTAAATGTCGATAAAATCTTATAATCTTCAAATCCAAATTCTTTTGTTAAATCTTCTAAAAGGCTACTCGCTACAATATAATTTTTATCATTCGCATTTATTTTTGCATAAACAAATTCTTCACCAAACGCAACCGCACTATTACCCGGAAGGGTCCAAGGGGTTGTGGTCCAAATAACTAAGTTATCACCTTTATCTACAAATTCATTTCCATCCTCTACTTCGAAAGCCACATAAATAGATGGATCCTTACGTTCTTTATATTCAATTTCAGCTTCCGCCAAAGCAGTTTCGCTACTAGGTGACCAATATACTGGTTTTAAGCCTTTAAAGATTAAACCTTGTTTTGCCATTTTCGCAAATACTTCAATTTGCCTAGCTTCAAATTCCTTAGTTAAAGTAATATATGGATTATCCCAATCAGCAATAACACTAAGTCTTCTAAAATCTGCTTTTTGAAGTTCAACCTGCTTTAAAGCATATTCTTCACAAAGTTTTCTAAACTCGCTATTACTCATTTCTTTACGATTAATACCACTATTAGTAACAGCCGTTTCAATAGGTAAACCATGAGTATCCCAACCAGGAATAAATGTCACATCGAAACCTTCCATCATTTTATAACGGTTAATGAAATCTTTCAAAATTTTTTGAAGTGCATGGCCTAAATGAATATTTCCATTAGCGTATGGGGGCCCGTCGTGCAGAACAAAAGGTTTATTTCCTTTGTTTTTTTCTTTTATTTTATGATATAAATCCATCTCATTCCAAGCAGCGATTTGAATCTTTTCATTTTCTGGTAAATTACCTCGCATTTTAAACTCAGTTTTTGGCATTAATAAAGTATCTTTGTATTCCATAAAATCTCCTCCTTAAATAAAAAAAGCCTATAAATATAAGGACGATATAATCGTGGTACCACCTTACTTTATAAGCTTTTCATCTTTACTTATCTCAAAACTATAACGCGTCACCGTTTTTCCCTACTAAATTTCAAAAAAACACATCAAGAGTGATCTGTATATTATCTTTTTATTAGTTTTCACCAACCACTAACTCTCTAAAAAAAAGAATTAATATACCGTCTCCATCATTTGTTTTAAAGCTCAATTTTATCTATTTCATCAATTGTTTCAAGTTGCGATTCAATAATACTTCTCAAACGTTTCTTAAAAACATTAACATTACGTTTTAAAAGCATCGCATCATTTTCAATTTTTTCAGCCCGCATTAGTGCTTCATTAACAATCCGACTCGCATTCTGTTTAGCTTCATCTAACATGATCTCACTTTCACGATGCGCCGCTACTTTTAGTTGATCTGATGTTTTTTGAGCCATAATGATTGCTTTATTTAAAGTACCTTCCATTCTTTCATATTGTGAGAGTTGTTCTTTCAACTTATCAACTTTAGCTAGTTCACCTCTTAAAGTGGCAATTTCTTCTTTCATACTTTTAACCTCAGCCTTTTTTCTGTCTAACTGAGCCACAATATCTTCCACCTTAGAAATCACTTGATCTAAGAAAGAATTAACCTCATCTGGGTCATAGCCGCGAAGTACTCGATTAAATTTTTCCATAATATCTACCTCACCCAGTGCTACATATTATAGCACAAATTTCTAAATTTTACCACTCAATATTTATATCATCGTTATCATGGATGCCTTTACCTTCAGTTTCCCCAGTTATCTTACCTTGAACATTAACATTATTTGGTGTACACAAAAAGATTCCGCCACCTATTTTTTGAAGGCCACCGCCTATCGCATATATTGTTCCACTTAAAAAATCTACTATTCTTTTAGCTTGTTCAGGGGTAACTCTTTTTAAGTTAACAACAACTGTATTTCTCTTTTTCAAATGATCTGCTATTTGTTGTGCTTCAGAATAAGCCCTTGGCTCTAATAAAATCATTTTAGCGCCACCCTCTTCAGTTAAAGCTTCTTCTGTTTTTAAATCATAGTATTGGTCTGGTGCTGAAAAAACGTCTTCATCTTCACCAATAATTTTTTTAATAAAACCCATAATTATCCTCCTTATAGTAACTTTTTGCTACTTTGCTATTTAACATTTTATCATATATTTTTTAAAAATTAAATACCTTTTCCTAATCTTTTACTTTTTAAGTCAAAAAAATATCTTTTTTGCATTTTTTTACACTTTAACTTTCATCATCGTCAAAGAAATGATGATTTTTATTGTTATCAAATTTATAACCAACATAAAAAACTTCTGGTTCCATTGTAAATCTGGTAATTAAATGTTTAAGTGATTCTTCATTTTTATTATCCATACTAACGTAAAGTTTAATCTCTACTCGGCTATTTTCACATTCTCTAGTCTCTAAACCACTAATAGAAATAGCCTCATCACTAATACTTTGAATTAAAGTCGTTCTTAAAATAAGTTCTTTGTCTTTAGACGTAACAACTTCAATAACATAATCTTTTAAATGTGCCATATTATGCTTCATTAATTTTCTTGTTATATATCTAAGTAAAATATTTGCCACTAAAATAAAGAACGTTCCCGTAACGGCCTCAATTATTAAACCATAGGCACATAACACCCCCAAGGCAGCACTACACCATAAAGTAGCCGCTGTATTTAATCCTCTGATGTTAAGACCATCCTTTAATATAACTCCTGCACCTAAGAAACCAATACCAGATACTACTTGGGCAGCAATTTTTAAATCATTACTTCCAAGCATAACTGAAACGGCCACAAATAAGAAAGCTCCAATACAAACTAAGACATTTGTTCTAAGGCCAATCGCTCTTCTACGCCACTGTCTTTCTAGTCCCACTGCGAAACTCAAAAGTAAAGCGGCAACAATTCGAGCCAAAAAATCTACATATTCCATATTCCCCTCCTTATCTATTTTATTCTAATTAATAAATTATTTGTTTACCTTTTAAAGAGATTAAAAAATCAAGCATAAAACTTGATTTTTATTGTTACTGTTAAGAGTTAACTCCAGAATTATCTAACGCCGGATCATCAAGGTCACTACCGCCACCATTTTCTCCGCCTTGTTGGCCACCGCCGGTTGAATCCCCAGTTTCGCCATCAGTTGAACTGCCGGTTGAATCCCCGGTTCCAGTATCATCATTTTTTTCGCTTTCATCTCTAGAACTATTTGAACTTGATGATGAACTATTTGACGAACTGCTAGAAGAACTACTTGATGAACTAGATGTTCCACCAGATAAAGTTACCGTAATACTACTAACATCTTCAACACTAGCCCCGGCAGATACACTTTGTGATATAACAGTACCAGTTCCACTACCACTAACATTTACTTTAATACCATTAGCACTACAGAAACTATTTACATAACTAAGCGACTCACCAATAAAACTTGGTAAAAGCGTTATTGAAGTCGTTCCACTATCCATTTGACCAATAACTTCTTCTTCATAAGGTTCATTTATATTAAAGCTGAATTTCTTGATGGTCTTTTCTTTCTTTAAACCTAAGTTAACTTTCATAGCATCACTAACAGCTTCTACACTTTCGTCATAAAGCACATAATTATATAATGATAAATTTGTTCCACCATAATCTATTATTCTTGCATCTTCACCACTTAAGTATAATTTTTGAATACCTAAAGCATCGGTTAAATCAGAACCATTACTTGTTTTCTTTGCCACGTCTTTAAGAACATTATAAAGTGATAAGATTTGATCAGTACTCATATTAGTTGCCATACTAGAACTAATTGTATCTAATAAATTATAAACCGTATCTAAACTCTTAACATCTTTAAATTTATCAAGTAAAGCTTCTACTACTTCTTGTTGATGTTGTCCTCTAATGAAATCATTACTTGTATAATTCGTCCATTTTGCCGAACACATCGAAGGATTAGGATGTCTATTTCGAGCATACGCTAAAGCTTGCTCACCATTTAACGTTTGAAGTCCCTCTTCAATATAAACAGTATTTGCTCCCCATTGCCTATCACTATTTTGTTCGCAAAGACTATAAGGTACATCAACTTCAACACCGCCTAAAGTGTCTACAAGTTTAACAACACCTTTAAAGTTTATTTTTACATAATAATCAATATCGATATCTAAAAAGTTCTCAATTGTTTGTTGCATACATTCTTCGCCTTGCCATGCGGCATGAGTGATTTTATTTTTTCTTTGATTATCAAAACATGCAATTGGCACATATGAATCACGAGGAATACTTAACATTGTTGAAGTTAATGTTTTTGGATTAAATGTAATTACCATTAAAGAGTCTCCGTTAAATGAACTATCAGCTAAATTTTCCATTTCTGAATCCACACCCATTAATAATATTGTAAATGGTTCATCAATAGATTTAGCATTACCCTCATCGCTATCCTTTTTTACTTTTTTTGTTTGTGTATAAATTATTTTAGTTGTATCCGCTATATCTTCATAACCCTCCATACTACTAAACATTGTAGGATAATTAGTAGGCAAGAAAATATAATTAATCTCTCCAGCTTCTAAAGCATCTATCATTGAAATATAACTTGCATATTCTTCTGTTTCATTTATTAACTCATTCTTTTTAATAACTTCACTTGGTATAATAGAGCCCTCATAACTTGTTTCATCTTCTAAAACACCTAATGTTTCATCATCACTAATGTCTTTAATATCTTCTGCTTCATTATCAGCTAAAGTAACAATACTAGAAGAATATGTTGTATATTCTGTATTACTAGAAACTTTATTTAATGTACCATAAACTTTACCAATATTATAAGCCACAAATAATTCGCCGGCTGATAAAATAACCATTAAAAATAATATTAATATAAGTTTAGCTTTTTTAAACTTCTTTAAAAATCTAATAGCAAATAAAATTAATACCAAAGCAATAATGCCGAGTACTACCATACCAACTATTCTTAAAACTGTTTCTATATTTTTTAGTAATAATAAATTATAAAATAAATAACCTGTAGAAGCTAATAATACTATGGTTAATAACAATGAAATGACAAAACTGGCTTTATGTCTAGTTAATTTTTTCATCTAAACTTCCTCCTCGCATTTGCGCCTAAGTACTTTAACATTATATCGCATAATTAATAATTTAACAAGAGAATTGTCGAATTTTTATCAGAGAGTTTTTGGTAGTCTTTAGTTTACGCTTGTTTTATAAAATAAAACTTATATTTAAAAACATATTATATTGCTATAATAATTCACATCACCAGAAACCAAAAATTTCACCCCAACAAACAACTAATTTTTTATAAGCCGTTATTTTTCAACTATAATTTTGAAATTATGAAAATTTGTGGTATAGTATACAGCATATTTTGTTAGAAAGGTTTGTGATATTATGTACATTATTAGTGCCAGCCGAAAAACAGATATTCCAAGTCAATATTCTAAATGGTTTTTCGAAAGACTTCACGAAGGTTATACAATTATAGAAGATCCTGAAGGTAGTAATGATTTATATCAACTTCCACTTACACCAAATGAAGTAGATGGTATAGTTTTTTGGACTAAAAATCCATCCCCTATGCTTGATAGATTAGAGGAATTAAAAGGCTTTGCTTACTACTTTCAGTTTACTGTAACTGGCTACGATAAAAAAATAGAGCCCAATATTCCAGATAAAGATACCGTAATCATTCCTACCTTTAAAAAATTGGCCAAGATAATAGGCCCTGAAAAGGTAATTTGGCGATATGATCCCATAATTCTAAGTCAAGATTATAATATTGATTATCACATAAAACAATTTAGTCATCTTGCAGAAAGTCTTGAAGGATATACTGAAAAATGCATTATTGGATTTTTAGCAACCTACGATCATATTTTACGTTCTTTAGAAGATATCGGTATACAAGAACCAGATTTAAAGCAGAAACGTAATATTGCAAAAGCTCTAGCTGAAAAAGCATCACAACATGGAATCGCCTTAGAAACTTGTAAAATGGAAGCTGATTTTGCAGATCTTGGAATAGGTTATGCCCATTGTGTTGACGATCACCTCTTTGAAAAAATTCTTGGAAAGCCACTTGATATGGACGATCAAAGACTTGAAGCAGGATGTGTTAGTAGTATCGATATTGGATTATGTAACACGTGTAAAAATGGATGCCGTTACTGTTTTGCAAATTTTGAACAACAACAAAATACACAAAAGCACATTAAAATAAAGACTAAAAAATACTAATAGTTCAATCTTTTAAAAATTATTTATATTGTTCGTTATATAAATAAATTCTTATATTTAAAAGTTCATAATTTTTTTAGCATAATAAAACCCTTGTTTATTCAAGGGTTAATTTTTATTTGGAGGGCCTAGTCGGATTTGAACCAACG
>CALVRP010000081.1 GCA_944358665.1 uncultured Bacilli bacterium | reverse complement strand
ACGCATCAACAACTTTACCATTGTTGTCTTCCCAGCACCAGTTGGACCAACAATCGCAATTTTTTGACCAGGATCAGCACTGGCTGTAAAATTATGAATAATTAATTTTTCACTATCGTCGTATTTAAAAGCCACATTTTTAAAACTAATAGCCCCCTTAATTTCTTCTTTGGATAATTTAGTTTTAAAATTAGTTTCATCGGGCATTTCTTTTTCATCAGTAAATTCGAATACCCTTTCACTAGCAGCTACACTTGATTGCAAAGAAGTAAATGCCTGCGCAATTTGTGAAAGCGGTGATGTAAACAATCTAACATATACGATAAAGGCCACTATTACTCCAAATGTAATAACATTATTCATTGTAAGTAAAGCGCCGACAATACAAACTGCTACATAACCAAAATTACCAATAAAAACCATTATAGGCATCATTAAACCTGATAAAAACTGACTTTTACGATTGGCGTCATAAACTTTCTGATTATAAAGATCAAATTTTTCATCAGCCTCTCTCTGACCATTATAAGTTTTAACAACATTTAAACCTGAATATATCTCTTCAATATGACCATTTAAATTACCAAGTTCTTTTTGTCTGGCTGAAAAATATTTTTGGCTTCTTTTTAAAATAAATATCATACCAGTAAAACCGAGTAAACTTGCAATTATTGCAGTTAGGGCTAAAATCCAATTAGTGATAAACATCATAACAATTGTCCCTAAAAATAAAGTAATGGCACTTACTAAAGAAGCTAAAGACTGGTTCATTGACTGCGCAATCATATCAACATCATTAGTTACTCTTGATAAAGTATCTCCAATAGGATGTTTATCAAAATATTTTAAAGGTAATTTATTAATTTTAGTTGAAATTTTGCTTCTTAAACTTCTCGCAAATTTATTAGAAACATTAGTCATACAAATAGCTTGAATATAAGTACATATCGCACTTACTAAATACATGCATAAAAGCAATAAAGCAATACCTTTAATTACCGAAAAATCCATAGATGGTTTAATAACATCTTTAATATCATCTGGTAAAGTATCTAATTTTTTATAAATATCTGTCGCTGCAGCATCCTTATCTAAAGTACTCATTGCAACTATAAACTCATACTGACTACTTTTAGATATTTCTGTTCCATCAATAGTAATCGGTGTAAATAAAACTTCTTGAAAGCTTTTTGGAAAATTCATTTCATTTTTATCGGCTTTTAAGAACTCTATTTTATCACTTGAAGATATTTTTTCACCTTTATAAGTAGAATCTGGCAAAATAACTTCTAACACACTATCAGGTAATTTACTCAAGTCTGAAGTATCACCAGTTTGCATTTGCTCTAAAGCATTCATAAATAAAGCTTTATCCTCATCACTAATGTCCAACATTTGAACTTCAGCAATACTTTCAGATGATAAATCAAAAGCTAAAATTTCAGGTAATTTTTTTTCTAAAACATCTTCACTAACACTATTTTCTATCTTTTCAGTAAGCGTTTTTAAATTATCTTCATTAATAACTAAGCCTTTAGAAATTTCATCTGTTAAATCAGATAATCTATTAGGCGCTAAAATAGAAATTATCGAACCTAATATTGCTAAAACAAAAGCTGTAAAAATTAAAACTTTAAATTTATCTAATTCGTGAAATAATCTTTTGACTGATCCTTTAAAATCCTTAGCTGAATCAACCACATTCATGGCTCCAGGCCCTCTAGGAGTTGGTTTTTTTGTTTCTTCATTATGCATTTTCTAACTCCTCCTTTGATAATTGTGATAAAGCTATCTCTTTATATACATTACAACTTTTTAAAAGTTCTTTATGTGTGCCTATTCCAACACATTTACCACTATCTAAAACAATTATTTTATCAGCATTCATAATAGTACCAATTCTTTGGGCTACAATTAAACTTGTGGCATTTTTTGTATATTCTTTTAATTTTTTTCTTAAAACGGCATCAGTCTTATAATCTAACGCTGAAAACGAATCATCAAAAATATAAATTTCAGGGTCCCTAGCAATCGCTCTAGCAATTGATAATCTTTGTTTTTGCCCACCTGATACATTAGTACCACCACTCGCAATATGGGTTTGATATTTTTCATCCATTTTTTCAACAAATTCTTTTGCCTGAGCCACCTCTACCGCCTGTTTGATTTGTTCTTCACTTGTTTCACCTTTGCCGTTTTCACCATAAGCTACATTATAATTAACACTACCATTAAACATAACCGCTTTTTGCGGAACATAACCTAAGCGATTATATAAGGCCTCAGGAACATATTCTTTAACATTAATACCATCGACCAAAACCTCTCCCTCTGAAGCATCATAAAATCTAGGTACAAGATTAATTAATGTACTTTTACCTGAACCCGTTGATCCAATAAACGCTACTGTTTCACCAGGATTGGCTTTAAAAGAAATATTTTTAAGTAAATACTCATCAGCGTTAGGGTATTTAAAGGATACGTTTTTAAACTCAACAGTTCCAACTTCTGGTGTTTTATCTCCATTAAATGTCCCTGGAACAATCGTATTTTGAGTATCTAACACTTCATTAATACGCTTAGCTGATACCTGCGCCCTTGGTAAAATCATAAAAATCATCGCTAACATCAAGAATGACATAATAACTTGCATTGCATATGAACTAAAGACAATCATATTACCAAAGATACCAATTTTATCTGCCATACCAGCTTCTTCAATTAAGTAAGCCCCCACAAAATAAATAGCCAAGGTTAGACAATACATAATTAAATACATAACCGGTGATAAAATAGCAAATTTCTTTTGGTTAAATAATTGTAAGTTCGTAAGATTATTATTGGCTTTATCAAATTTAGCCTCTTGATAATTTTCGGCATTAAAAGCTCTAACCACTCTAATTCCTGTTAAATTTTCTCTAGTTATACCATTTAATTTATCTGTCATTTTTTGAACTAATTTAAATCTTGGAATAACAATAAGCATTAACGTAAAAATAACAGCTAATAAAATCACTACAGCGATTCCCGTAATAGCACTCCATTCCCAGCTCTTATCAAGGATCTTAGTTACTGCCCAAACTGCTGTTATTGGGGCCTTAATAAGCAGCTGAAGACCAAGCGCAATCAACATCTCTACTTGTGTTACATCGTTCGTTGTTCTAGTAATTAAACTACTTGTTTCAAAATTTTTAACCTCTTGCATATCTAAGGATTCTACTTTATGAAATATTTTTTTACGAACTTTTAAAGAAAATGTTGCCGCTAGTTTAGCCGCAAAATAACCAGTTATAACAGCAAAACACAGACTTCCAAATGCACATAGTAACATATAAAGTCCCTTTATCGCAATTTCATGCATTTGACTACCTTCAGTTTGTACCAACGTTGTGATTTCAGCCATATAATCAGGTAATTTTAAATCAAGCCATACTTGACCAACAATAAAAACAATACAAATAAATATATATATATAGTCTTTCTTATTAAAAACTTTTAATAACTTTAACATATCATTTCCCTTTCTAACTAATTATTAGTGTATTCAACATTTTTTTTCATTTGATTAATAACTTTTGTAAAAATTTCAAGTTCTTCTTGACTTAAACCTTTAGTCAAATTTTTTTCAAGCCTAGTAATTTCATTTATATGTTCTTTAAAACATTTTTCCATTTCAGAATTCAAAATAATTTTTTTAGTTCTTGTGTCTTTATCATCAACAACTCTTTTTATTAAATGATTTTTTTCCATAGTTCCTAGTACTCCTGAGACGGTTGCTCGCCTTAGATTTAAAATATTCTCTAAATCTTTCTGATATATATCTTCTTTAGGATGATTTAAAATATAACCGACGATTTGCATTTGTGTTGGTGTAGGAATCTTCATATCTTCAGGAAACTTAACATGGCTAAAAATAAAACGAAAAATGGCTTGCTCTAAAGACTTTATTTTAAAAAGCACACTATCCGTTTTCATATAACACCTCTTCTCATCGTCCTATTCATTTTATGACAACATCCATATTTTGTCAATAACCTTACAATTTTTTTTGAAATTAAAAAGGTTAATTTCTAACCTTATGATGATATAAATTAGTATTTTTCGTTATTTTCGCAAAAGTATAATCATATTTTTTTGCATAATCAATAATTAAAGGTAATGCTTCTACAGTTGATTGTTTAGTACTAGAGTCATGCATTAATATAATATTATCTCCTGTTTTTAAATTATTAATAACGCTATTATAAATAACTTCTTTAGAAGCATTTCCAGAAGCGTCTAAAGAGTCAATATTCCAATCGAAATAGTAATAGTCATGCTTATCAAGCCAATGCGTAATTTCCGACACAACACCTTCTTTATATTTTTTACTAATCGTATTTGAAGTTCCACCTGGCAATCTTACAATCCTCGGATAGTCTTTTGTGATATTATGAACCTTACTACGAATAGAATTTAAATCATTTAAATAATTATCTAAGGATGAATAAATATAGCCATAAACATGAGTATCAGAATGCACCGCAATAGTATGACCACTGATATAAGCTCTTTCAACAACATCTTTATATTTTTCAATATTAGCTCCAACGACAAAAAATGTTGCAGGAACTCCTTTTTCTTCCAAAATATCTAAAATTTGATTAGTTAAATAACTAGGTCCATCATCAAAAGTTAAATAAATTGTTTTTGGTGATGGTTCTGATAAAACAATATTTTCTTTTTCTAGTCTAACCGGTGGCTTTTTTTCCATTTTATTAAAGTTTTCTTCTTCCAATAAAGAAGACTTTAAAACCTTATCTTCATCTAAATTTATAAATAAGAAAAAACTTAGAAATAAAACAATAAAACATACTGCTTTGTTCATTTATTTCACCGTTGTATCGTTTAATGAAAATTCACAGCCACAATAATGTTGACGATACAAGCCATACTTTTTTGCCAGTTCATTGCTTCTTTTATACCCTTCTTTTTTCTTGAAATCAGAATATAAGTATTTAACTTGATACTGTTGCTCCAATCTTTTACCAATTTCATTTAATGTAGTAGCTTTTTTATAAGGACTTACAGATAATGTGGTACAAAAATAATCATAACCTTTTTCTTTAGCTATTTTAGCTGTTTCTTCCAATCTTAAAAAATAACATTTATCACAACGTAAGCCACCTTCTTTTTCGTTTTCTAAGCCCTTTACTACTTGATAAAAGTCTTTTATACGATAATCGGTTTCCAATATTTTTACTGGCAAAGCAGCTTTATTGATATATTCTTTTAAAACATCTAATCTTTTTTGATATTCCGAAGCTGGATAAATATTAGGATTATAAAATAAAACTGTAATATCAAAATAAGGAATAAGGCGTTCTAAAACAGAACTACTACAAACCCCACAGCATGCGTGTAATAAAAGCTTTGGTTTTGTTTCTAAATTATTAATAATATCTTCCATTACTAAATTATAATTAACTTTCATACCATAACCCTCTTTCCCGTTATATCATTTAAAAAATTTAATAACTAATTTCAATATTTTTCATAGTCTCCTTTGTAAAATATCCACTTTTAAATGAACTATTAGTTAAATTACCAACAATATTAGCCCGGACACTCCATAAATTAGTTATCTTACTAGAAACACCTTTTTCAAAAGCAATAAGTTCTATTTTACGAAAAGCTAGAATAATATTTTTTTCTTCAAAGAATCCACTTTCTAAAATAAGAAAATTATCATCTATCCCGATCTTTTTAAATTTATACTGCATAAAAGCAATTACAAAAATCAAAGGAATTAATAAAAGCGATAAATACTTAGTCATAGGCATCAAAACTAAAGCAATTATAAATAATATCACTTTTGACAGTAAATATGTACCAAACGCTTTTAACGGTTGCTTATTAAGTTCTATATTATTTTGGTATTCTGGCAATAATTTACCAAATATTTCTTCTAATCTATCTTTTTTTACATATAGAGAAATAATTGTTTTTTCATTTTCTATCTCGTTCATTCCCGCATTAACAACTTCAACTAAATAATAATCAAATATTTTAGCTTGAAGCGTTCTCTTAACCATTACAGAATTTATCTTTTTAATCGGAATACTATACTTATAAGTTGTTAAAGCACCATGAGAAAGTTTAATCGTATCATCTTCTCTAGTTACTCTAAAATCATAATAATTTAAAATTATTTTTAGTGAACTAACTATAATACTACCAATAAAGATGATAGTAACAATAACCGTTAAGAAAATACTGCCAAAGCCACCTTCATATAAAATACCATAGACAATAGGAATATACACTAATATTAAAATAATAATTGATAAAATATTAAACGATAAAAATAAATGGACAATAATATCTTTAAAATTAAAGTTAAACAAACTGTCAAACTTTTCTTCTTCCTCTACTTCTTTTCCTAATATTTGATTTTTAATATTTATGGCAATATTCTGTTTAAATAAAAGTTTGCCTTTAAAATTATTTTCATCATTCATATTTAAAACAATCTTCATATTTGCTGTATTTAAAAGTTTTTCTAAAATATTTTGTTTAATATTAACCGTCGCAATATCTTTTAAATGAAAACTAGATTTTTTCTTAAACAGTTTTCCACTTTCGATAACAAAAGTATCGTTGTTAAAATAAACGTATGTATTATACCATCTAAAGAAGAAATAAACCGCAAATATTAACATCAAACCAATAAATATTAAAATCGCAATTAAAACACCTATAAAAGGAATTTCGCTAGCAAGGTTAGCTAAAGCATCCAGTTTTTCAGAGTTTATATCATCAACTACAAGATAAATAAAAATAATAATAATTATTCCAAGGGAAGAAATTAAATTTTCTAAAATAATCGATGGATGTAATCTAATTTTCATGATTCTTCTCCAAATTTTTCTTTAGTAAATTATTAATTTCTTCAGTAATTGACTCAGCTTCTTCTTTATTTAAAAATTTGATATCGACCATTCCAGCCGCCGTAAAAATATTAACATTGGCTAAGTTAAACTTTCGATCAATCGGTCCATCACTAATTTCGATTTTTTGAACTCTTTTTATTTGAATTATCGATCTTGTTATTAAAAATAAACCTTTTTTAACTTCTATTCTTTCATTAGTTATTAAATATTTATACCGGTTATATCGAATAACTGGAAATAAGAAAATATCTAGTAATACCAATAATGAAATTATGCCAGAAATTATAATTGCCGTAACTCTTATAAATTCTTCTTCAATATTTGTAAGACAAAAATATAAAGCAATTAAAACTATAGCCATAATTATTACCGCACTTATTATCGCATTAATCCTCATTACTGTTATCCCTTTTTTATCTAATGATTTATACATATTTTTCACTCCTTATAATTAATTTCTAATAAATTTATATTATTAACTTACTTTATCAATTTCTTTTAATTCAATATTCATAATTTCTAAATAATCTTTTTCTGCTCTAGTTAAATGACTCTCCATATACTTATCATACTCAGCGTGGGCTTTTCTTAAAGCCTCTTCATGCGAAATAGTCCCCTTTGAATTTAAAATATCACTTTGAGTCATTTTAAGAAAACTATCTAGTTCTAAAAGCCAATCTCTCATGGTCATAGCTTTTCTTTTTAAAGCATTTATTTCCGCGATATCAAGATAAGAAGATACTAATCGGTTTAAAATTTGTAACTCTTCATAGGTTAAATAATTTTTAGCTATTTCCGTTTCTTTTTTTGTTGGAATATCACCTTTAAAATTAGTAAGTCCAATGTTATCTTTTTTACTATCAACTCTATTATAGATAATTTCTGGTGCCGTATGATTTGTAGCAGCATAATGCATTTTATTTTGAACGGTTTTAAAAAAATTAATTGTAATTGTTTCTTTAGGGTTATAATCAATAGATGTTGCATATATATCTAATATTTTTCGCCAAAAAACTTTTTCACTTGATCTTATATCCCTAATTTTATCAAGTAATTCTTCAAAATATGGATTACTGCCATTATTTTTAAATCTTTCGACATTTAAATTATATCCTTTTACTAAATAATCTTTTAATTGCTGATTAGCCCATATTCTAAATTTAGTACCCTCGGAAGATTTTACTCGAAAGCCAATCGCAATTACCATTTCAAGATTATAGTAATTTATATTATATGATTTTCCATCTTTAGCAGTTGTTCGGAAATTCCGAACAACTAAATTTTTATTCAGTTCTTGTTCTGCAAATATATTCTTTATGTGCTCGTTAATAGTTGATTTTGCTTTATTATATAATTTACTAATCTGTTCTTGTGATAACCAAACATTTTCTTGTTCCAAAATAACTTCAACTTTAACATTATTATCCGCTTCATAAATTAAAAAATTATCTGTTAACTTATCTTTCAAAATATTCTCTCCTTTCATAAATAGTAGAAGTATAAAGTCCACTTCCCTCGTTCTTATAATTTAATTATATCAAAAAAAGCCTTTAAGAAAAAGCTTTTAAAACATTATTTTAATATAAACCATATAATACAAGTGTAATAATTTAGCTATTTTTACCACCGTTTGAATCTCTTTGACCTAACTCAACTATCTTGTTGTTATTATCTTGCCATAAGTCTGCTAATTTATCTATATTTTTATTATTTTTTAAAACATTTAATTGATGTATAGCCGATTCATTTAGCATTATTAATCTGTCTTTTTGAGGAATTCCCTTTCTAATCAATTCTGCATTTGTATTTTCTAAGTTATTTAATATTACTAAACGTAATATATCAGTATAATCTCTAATATTTCCTTTTTTGGCGAGTTCAGGATTTTTTTCTTTCCAATCCTTTGCCGTCATACCAAATAATGCCACATTAAGAATATCTGCTTCACTCGCATATATATAATTTTTTTGTTTTTCTGTTAAAGTTGAAATAATATAATTCTTAATGGCATCGGTATGCATGACATAATTAATTTTTGCAAGAATTCTATTAGCATGCCACTCTATTTTCTCTTGATATGCTTCATTTTTCTTTAATCTTTCAAATTCTTTTATCAAATATAATTTGAATTCTGGAGATAACCAACTAGCAAACTCAAAAGCTATGTCAGGATGAGCAAAAGTTCCAACACTATATTTTCCAGCACTCGGAACAATTCCAATAGAATTAAATTTATCCTTCCATCTTTTAGGAGTCATCGTAAATCTATTGTAAGGGGCTTCCTCTGTTTTAATTCTGTGAAAT
Organism: uncultured Bacilli bacterium; assembly: GCA_944358665.1. Taxonomy (GTDB): domain Bacteria; phylum Bacillota_I; class Bacilli_A; order RF39; family UBA660; genus Coprosoma. The sequence goes on along the minus strand of CALVRP010000081.1, from coordinate 4,781 downwards.
TCCACGGAATTAAAATTATCATTATTTATTTCTTCCCAAAGCCCATAATATTCAAAAGAATTCCTGTTTGACATCCAATTTCTTATTACACCAGACGGATCACTGTTATTTGCGTATTTTGCTAAATCTGTTAGTGAAATATAATCAATATCATGAATTCGCATAACTCTAATTTTATTGTTTTTTACTTCTATTTCGGTACCAATTAACATTGTTTTCAACTTCTAAACTCCTTTCATAAATAGTGAATGTTATAAAGTCCCGGTTCCTTCGCTCTTATAATTTAATTATATCAAAAAAAGCCTTTAAGAAAAAGCTTTTAAAGTAGTATTTTAATATAAACTATATAAATTTAAAATTGAATCAAAATTTAGTTGCAATAACAGAATAATAATCGCACCAAGTGCCAATAGAGGTCCAAAAGGAATAATATGATTACTATTTTTCTTTAAAATCATTAAAGCAATCGGAAAACCAATTAAAGAAGCAAGAAAAATAGCTAAAATACTCATTGGGAAAGATATAACAAGACCAATGATAAACATAAGTTTTATATCGCCGCCACCCATACTTTCTTTTTTAAATAGAAAATCGCCAAACTTTTTTAAAGCAAGCATTAAAATAAAGGCCAAAATACCATTAGCTAAAGCTTTTATTAAAGCATCTATTCCATGAATAATTCCTATTTCCGCTATTAAAGCAATTCCAAAAATCAAAAGAATACTATCCGGAATTATTAAATAATTAATATCACTAACAACAATAATAATGAGCATTGATATAAATGTTAAAGCAATAATTAATTCTGGCGAAAAGCCAAATGATAAATAAGCTAAAGCAAATAAAAGGCCGCAAGCAGTCTCAAATATAGGATAAATTATAGAAATCTTTTCACCGCAACTTCGGCATTTCCCTTTTTGTATGATATAAGAAATAATAGGAATCAATTCCATTCCCGTAAGTTTATGATTACATTTTGGACAATGGCTAGGTGGCGTAACTATTGATTTACCTTCCGGAAGTCTAAGACCTACAACATTGTAAAAAGAACCAAAAATGGCCCCTATTATAAACATCCAAACAAACATAATTACTTCCATAAATTTCCCCCTTACTGCTGAATTGAACCATACATATTAAACATCGGAACAACAATTGCAAGTACAATTACTCCAACCATACCAGTTAATAATAATATTAAAATAGGTTCAATAAATGTTTTAATTCTAGTGATTGCATTACGATGCAAATCTTGATAATAAACAGCTACTTTTTGCATCATTTCTGGAAGTTGTCCAGTCTTTTCTCCAGTTACAATCATTTCATAAGCTGGTATCGGAAAAGCCCAATGATCTTTAAAGGCTGTCGATATTTTTCCTCCTTTAGCAATATTGTTAATTGCTTTTATAATTAACCCTTTATAAATTTCATTATTTGTAACTTTATTTAAAATTGTCATACTATCAGTTATAAAGACATTATGGGCAAGAAGTGAAGCAAATGTTTTAGTAAACATTGTAACTTCATTATAAATAATTATATTACCAAAACCAGGCGATTTCATACCAAATAATTGAATTGCTCTTCTAAACGGCTTAACATGACGATAAAGATAAATTATAACTAGTAATAATAAAATTACCGCTACACCTATAATAATAATATATTTTTGTAAAAAGTCACTTATCGCTAAAACAAACAAAGTAATTCCCGGTATTTCTGCATCATCCATACTTTCATATATCTCTACAAACTGTGGTACTACATAAAGCATTATAAATGTTCCAACCGCAATCGCAATAACAAAAATTATTACCGGATACATCATAGCTGTAACCATAGCTTTTCTTGTTGCTTCTGTTTCGGCAAAATATTCAGCCATGTCATCAAGTGTTTCTGGAAGTTCACCTGTCATTTCTGCGGCTCTTACCATATTTATTAACATTTGTGGGAAAGCTTTACCTTGCTTTTCTAACGCTTCACTAAAGTTTTTACCTATTGAAAGGTCATAAACTACACCTCGTAAAATCCTTTGATAATTTTTGTTGTTAAATTGTTTTACTAAAATTTTTACGGAATCGGCTAGCGGAATACCAGCTTTTAAATAAGTAGATAACTGTGTAAGTAAAAAGTTTAAATCTTTTATTTTAATTTTACTATTTCCAGCAATATTATTATGAGTCGTTTGTAACCACTTATTTGTTCTAATGCTGTAAACAATATTACCTTCACTTCTTAAAAACGAATAAACCTCAACCTTCGAAAAAGCACTAAAATAACCTTTTTGGTATCTACCTTCTGGAGTTTTTATAATATATTCATATACTTGTTTATCTTTGCTTTTTACTGCATCAGGTCCATCATAATTTATTGTAAGGGGAACAGGTTCACCTTTATTTTTTGTATATTTTTTAATTAATGACACCGTATTTTGTTCACGTATTTTTTCTGGAATTGCCATTAATTTCTTGCCAAATTTCGTTAGTGATCCTTCTTCATTATCTTCTTCTGCTGCAGTGATATCGATATTAAAATCGTTATCCTCATTAGCTGTAATAGTATCTAATATAGCTCTTCCAGCATTATCTTGCTTAAATTTAACCTCTTCTTCAGAAGGTGTTTCATCAGGTTTTATTTTACGAGCTTTTATTACTAAAGGTAAAGCTAAAAATGCATGATAAAAAATACTGATTAAAGCCCTAAAAAAAACTAGTATTCCCTTAAAAAAGTAAATAAACGGGCTAAATACTTTACTCACTATTACGCACCTTCCTATTCTTACTCTCTTACATTTATAATCATTATAGCATATTTTAAATTCAATTAAAACATTTTTCTTTAAAATCATATAATATTTTAGAAAGGAAGTGGCTTATGAATTATTTTAATCCTTATTTTGTTACGGCAAGTCCAATCTCCTCTCCTACTAATGGTATTTTTAGTTTTTTAAGAAACGCTAGAGGTCTTAATCTAGGAACCATTTTAAATGGTACACAAAGAACTTTAAATATTATTAATCAAGCTATTCCAGTTATTAAGCAAATGTCGCCTGTCGTTCATAACGCTAGAACTATGTTTAGAGTTATGAATGAATTTAAAAAAGTAGACTCCAAAGAATCTACGCCTAAAGCTACAACTAATAATGTAAATAAAAATTCTGAAAATATAGAGGAAAAAATTCAAACTACTAATGCCTATTATAATGATAATGGGCCAACCTTCTTTTTATAGGAAAAGTGTTTTTAACACTTTTTTATTATATAAAAAGCACGGCCTATCTCTGAGACGGGAAAATAAGGGTTCTATAATATTTGGTGGGGGCAAATAAAATGTTCTCACTAAATTTTTGTATAAATAAAGAGACATATAATAAGTCCTATGCTAAAATGTAATTGACAAACAAATAGAAAGGATTTGATTTATATGTCTCATGATTATTATATACGAAATTTATTAAATATTAAAGACCAAAATATAACTTTTGACGAAAATGGAATAAATAATGTGAAAATTAAAGGCAAAACTTGTAAAGTTATTAATGCTCATTTATCTTATACTCCTTCCTATTGTGATAAGTGTGGTATTCTTTTTGAATCCAATGATGACTTTGAAAAGAAAGGTTTTGATAAAGGCTCTTTCATTGTTATTCCCTCTATTTGTAAAATGAACTCTTATATTTTCCTTAAAAAACAAAGATTTCTTTGCCATCATTGTCATTCTTCTTTTATTTGTAAATCTAATCTTGTTAATTATGGTTGTTTCATTTCCAACCCTACCAAACTCTCTATTGTTGTTGATTTAACTAAAAAAAGAAGTGAAAAAGATATTGCTTTAGATAATAATGTTTCCCCTAATACCGTTGAAAGAATTATTGATTCTTATTATGATGGTCAAAAGTTATACAAACATTATCTTCCTAAAGTCCTTTCTTTTGATGAATTTAAATCTGTTAAATCCACTAAAGGTAAAATGAGTTTTCATTTATGTGATGGGATTACTGGGAAAACCATTGATATTGTTGAAGATAGAAAATTTAACAGCTTATTTAAATACTTTTCTTACTATACTCACAAAGCTAGAAACAACGTTAAATTTATTGTTATTGATATGTATTCTCCTTATATCAAACTTATTAAAGCTTTATTCCCTAATGCCAAAATTATTATTGATAAATTTCATTTGACTGAACTTATTTCTAGATCTTTAAATAAAACTAGAATTAAAATTATGAAAAATGATAAAAAGAACTATAATAAATTAAAACGTTACTGGAAACTAATTTTAAAATCTAGAGAAGAACTTGATTGTTCTCATTGGAAAAAATTTAAATGTTTTAATAGATTGATGACTGAAGTTGATGTAGTAGATTACCTTGTTGATACCAACACAGTTCTTAAAAATACATACCAAATTTATCAAGATTTATTATATTCTTTTAGATACAATAATTTTACTGTTTTAAAAACTTCACTAAAACACAATTATGGGCTTGTTTCTGAATATATGATTACATCCTTTAAAACAATTAATAAATATCTTAAATACATTAAAAATACACTTAAATACAAATATCATAATGGTTTTGTTGAAGGTAATAATAATTTTATTAAAGTCATTAAAAGAATTGCTTTTGGTTTTAGAAACTTTTCAAGATTTAAAGCTAGAATTATGATTTGTAAGGGATTAATTTCTCCTAAAACAAAAAAAGCATAATTTTTATGCTTCTCGTCTATTACTTTGCCATGGGATTTTTACTTTCCCCCACTATTTGACAAAGAACC
>CALVRP010000080.1 GCA_944358665.1 uncultured Bacilli bacterium | reverse complement strand
TATCAAATGCCATTTCTTCTAATAATTGATCTCTAACAATCTTCATTGTTCCATCTGATTCAATGCTTATTATTCGCCATAACTCTTCATTAAACCATACATAGTTATCTGGATTAGTTCCTTTATATACATATATTCCTTCTTCATATTCATCTGGATATAATCCATCGCCTTCGGATGTTATATTATCAGTAATATCTATTATTCCACTTGCTTCTTTTTCAGCTGTTAAATTTACTCCATTCGTTACTCTAACATCTATATTATAATTGGTTTCTTGCGTTAATCCTGTAAATGTATATGTATTACTTACTCCATTATCTATCCATGTATTTCCGCCATCAATACTAAATTCATATTTACTTATTCCACTTTCTTCATCATTTGCGATTACGACAGCAGTTATACTATTTGTCGTACTTGTTGTATTTATACTCTCTATCACTGGTGGGGTTGTATCTATCACTTCAAATATCGCATATAATGTGATATCTTCCGTTCCCATCGTTAGATCAGTTAAATCTTCTGAGGCCTGCGGATTTGTATTCCAGCCTTTGAATTCATAATTTGTTTTGGTGGCCGTATAACTTAAATTAATGCTTGTACCTTCAGCTACATATTCATTTTCTGCAGTGGTACTTTCTCCTCCATTAGTAGTGTAGTCATATGTTACTAAATGATCTACTGTTGGTTCTATCGTTCCTTCACTATTTTGGACAAATCCTAAATCTATTGTGGTCTCTCCACTAGTTCCACTTGCATCTCCTTCATAGTTTGGATTATATTCTATTCTTACTGTTAAAGTAGCTGTTTCTCCTTTATAAAGAGACTGTCCTTTTACTAGTCCTGTACTTGTTATTTTAACCGCTTCATTATTACTATTAGTTATGCCTAAGGTATCTAACTTTGCATCAAATGTTCCCGCATTTTCAACAATTACATTGTATTCTACATAGTCTCCTTTACTATATAGATTAGCTTCTAAATTAGCTGTTAAATCTGTATAAGTATTTTTAACATTTTCACCTGATCCTCCAGTTTCTTTTACTTCTGCACTTATTATTTTTATATTCCACTCACTACTTATTTCCGTATTTCCTTTGATATCTAACTGTGTTTGAAAAGCCGCGTAACCGACTCCCATCATACATACAATTAAGGTTAATATAAATATTATTATTTTATTTCTTTTGGCCCGCCTCATTTTCTCACCTCTTATTTTTATTATCTCTACTTAGTGATTATTTATTATAGTATTTATTTTATATTATAGACTAATTTAGGCTGCGAGTCAATAAACTAAGTTAGTCTATTGCAAACAAAAAAAGAACTGTATTTTAAAAAAAGAACTAATTAAAAATTAGTACTTTATTCTCTAAATTCAAATTCATAATCAAGTATTTTTATAATATCACCCTCTTGGGCTCCTAGTTTTCTAAGTTCGTCATCAACCCCTAATTTACGAAGTTTATTAGAAAACCTAAAAATAGCTTCATTCGTATCAAAACGACTCATTAATAATAATTTTTCTAACTGTTTACCTTTTATAATCCAAGTATCGCCTTCTTTAGTAATAGTAAACGGTTTTTCTTCTTTAAATTTATATATAACATGACTTTCAAATTTACTATCATCATATAAAGTATCTTTTGGTACTTTATCTAGTAAATCAGCTATTTTATAAACAAGTTTTTCTAAGCCTTCACCATTTAAAGCCGTAATTTCTAAGATCTCTGAAGAAACCTTTTCTTTAAACTTCTTTAAATTTTCTTTAGCCTGTGGCATATCCATTTTATTAGCTACAATAAGTTGTGGTTTTTTCATAAATTTTGCACTAAAAGATTTCAATTCATTATTGATAATTACATAATCTTCATAAGGATCACGTCCATGAATACCGCTCATATCAATCACATGAACAATTACTCTCGTTCTCTCCGCATGTTTTAAAAATTTATCACCAAGGCCATGGCCTAAAGAAGCCCCCTCTATAAGCCCAGGAAGATCAGCCATCACAAAAGAACGACCATCCTTTACTCTCACAACTCCTAAATTAGGTTTTAAAGTTGTAAACGGATAATCAGCTATTTTTGGCTTAGAAGCTGACAACTTAGAAATAATAGTACTTTTACCAACACTTGGCATACCTACAAGTCCAACGTCAGCAATCAATTTAAGTTCTAGTTTTACCTTACGATATTCACCGGGTTCTCCGTTTTCAGCAAAGTCAGGAGCAGGATTACTTCTTGTTGCAAAAGCAATATTACCGCGTCCTCCACGTCCCCCGGCAGCCACAACAACTTCATCATTTTCTTTCGTTAAATCAGCAATGATTAAACCACTCTCTTCATCAGTTATAACGGTTCCCGCAGGTACACTAACAACCACATTTTCCGCACTTTTACCATGCATTCCTTTACCCAAACCATTTTGACCATGGTCACCTCGAATAATTCGTTTATATTTAAAATCAATTAAAGTATTAAGTCCCGTATCAACCTTAAAAATAATATCTGCACCTTTTCCACCATTGCCGCCAAAAGGGCCTCCTAGTGGAACTCCTTTTTCTCTTCTAAAAGCTCGGCAGCCATTACCACCATCACCAGCATATAATTCTACTATTGCTTCATCTACGAACATAATTACCACCTTTTCTCATTATACATATCAAAAATAATTAATCAATATTAATTGGATTAGCCATAATTTCTAAAATTTTATCAAAATTATCATCTTTAGCCATAACATTTTTTCTAATCTTGCCACACTTTTCACACTTATAAATAATCTTAAAAGTATCTTTAAACTTTTCAATTGCGATAGGTTTTAAAACACCATGGCATTCTTCTAATCTATCACCAGGATTAACATCCACGTGTTTAGACGATAAACAAAACGGACAGTGATCACGAGCAGTATAACCTAATGGTTTAACTTCCTCCCCACAAACTTCACAAATAAAAGGTTCATCAATCATTGTAAACTTTTTGCTTTCCATTTCTTTCACCGCTATTATTATATAAAATAAAAAGCACTTTCGCAAGTTATTAGATACTATAATTATTAAAGTCCTCGTAACATTCTCCATAAATTCCTATTTTTTGCAAAAATGTAAACTATAATTTATTTAAAATATCTTTGATATAACAATTATCCATTTTATTTATTGCAAAACATTTTTTACCTAAATCCTTTAATGACGCACCAACATGATAAAGAATTTTATTATCAATAATAATAAATCTATCATGAAAGGTTTTAATCATTTCAATACTAGTATTTGAATACTGAAGATTAAATTTATCGATATCTAATTTTGTTTTGATATCTTTAACATATAATTTAACAATTATATTATCATTTTTATACGATAAAACATCTAATATTGTTTTATCTAAATAATTATCAATAATTATTATTTTAGTTTTAGCTTCTCTTATAATATTTATAAGTAAACTATATGCATCATATATTTGTCCATCAAAAAATAGTTGTTCTTTAAATTCTTTTTTACCTAGTTCTGTAAATATTAATTCAAAATTTTCTTCATTTTCAGTTTGTTTATCATTTAGTAATTTTAAATCATTTTCGATAGATATTACTCTTGTAAATATTTCTCGATTACTATAAATAAATCTGCGCATTTCTACAAATACGTTAATTATATTAATACTAACCTTAATAGCCACTTCACTTTTTAATATACCGGCTAGCATTGTAATACCATGCTCAGTAAATACAAATGTTAAATATTTTCTATGATTTCCCCGACTACTCTTTAAGGTCGCAATTTGCGACCTTAAAGAACTGTACTCGTTTTCAGTTAATCTAAAGCAAAAATTTTCAGGAAATCTATCTTTATTTCGTTTTACAGTTTCATTTAATCTTTTTGTTTCTACTTTATACAAAAACGCTACATCACTATCCAGCATCACTTGCTTTCCTCTTATCTCATATATCATATTTTTTATATTTGATTCTTCTTCTATTTCATTCATTATCTCACCTCTTTCTAAAAAATTTCTATATGCATTATTTGAGATAAAAATTAAATCATAAACTATAATTTATTTAAAATATCTTTTATATAACAATTATCCATTTTACTTATCGCAAAACATTTCTTCCCTAAATCCTTTAATGAAGCTCCTACATGATATAGTATTTTATCATCAATAATTATAAAACGGTCATGAAAGGTTTTGATTATTTCAATACTAGTATTTGAATACTGAAAATTAAATTTATCGATATCTAATTTTGTTTTGATGTCTTTAACATATAGTTTAACAATTATATTATCATTTTTATACGATAAAACATCTAATATTGTTTTATCTAAATAATTATCAATGATTATTATTTTAGTTTTTGCTTCTCTTATAATATTTATAAGTAAACTATACGCATCATATATTTGTCCATCAAAAAATAGTTGTTCTTTAAATTCTTTTTTACCTAATTCATCAAATATTAATTCAAACCTTTCCTCGTTTTTGCTTTGTTTATCGTTTAGTATTTGTAAATTATTTTCCATAGACATAACTCTTGTAAACATATCTCGATTACTATAAATAAATCTTCGCATTTCTACAAAGGCATCCATTATTGCTATACTTATTTCTTCGGCCACCGATGTTCTAAGAACTGTAGCTAGCATTGCCACTCCTTGCTCGGTAAATGCATAAGGCAAGTATTTAGAATATTTACCTTGTTTTAATTCTAAGGTTTCAGATTGAAACCTTAGAATTTCATAATATTCTTCTTTTGTAAGCCTAAACATAAACCTTTCCGGAAACCTATTTATATGTCTTTTAACAGCTAAATTAATAGTCTTCGTTCCATTTTTACACTGATAAAGCTTTGCCAGATCTGAATCTAACATTACTTGTCTGCCCCTTATGACATATATCATATGTTTTATATTTGATTTTTCTTTTACTTCATTCATCGTTTTACCTCTTTTCTATTTAATTCCTATATATATCTTACGAGATAAAAAAGAAAAACCCTTTTTGTTTTTAGAAAAAATTAAATTTTTATTAACTATAAGTAACATTCTTCATAAACCCCTATTTTTCGCAGAATGTGTAAAGTAATGTAATAGAATGTGTTATAATAGATGGTGGTGTTGCTTATGAAAAAAATCGAATTATTAAGTCCTGCTGGAAATATGGAATCTTTAAAAGCCGCAATTCATAATGGAGCAGACGCTGTTTACTTATCAGGAATAAATTATGGGGCAAGAGCGTACGCCTCTAACTTTACCAACAAAGAACTTAAAGAAGCTATTGCTTATGCCCATTTATATGATGTAAAAATTTACGTTACTGTAAATACATTAATATATGAAGATGAGGTAAATGACGCAATTAAATATTTAAAGTTCTTATACGAAATAGGTACTGACGCCGTTATAATGCAAGATATTGGTATGATTAACTTAACCAGAAAACTAATACCTAATTTAGAAATACATGCTTCAACGCAAGCACATAGTTGCAACGATGAAACTTTAAAATTATTTAAAGATCTAGGAGTTACAAGAGTTGTTCTCGCTCGGGAACTTACTTTAGATGAAATAAACAACTTAAAAACTGATATCGAAAGAGAAGTGTTTGTTTATGGCGCTTTATGTATTTGTTATAGTGGATGCTGCCTCATGAGTTCTTATCTCGGAGGACGAAGTGGTAATAGAGGTATGTGTGCCGGCCCTTGCCGCCTTCCTTATACTTTAATGATGGACGAAAAAAAAGTTTTAACTAAAGGAAATTATCTTTTAAGCACTAAAGAATTAAATACCTTAGAAAAACTACCTTTAATTTTAAACAGTAATATTCAAAGTATAAAAATTGAAGGAAGAATGAAAAGTCCAGAATATGTTGGTTATGTTACAAAAATTTTTAGATATCTAATTGATAATAAAGATATTAAAAATTATGAAACCAATTTAAAAAAATTATTTAATAGAGAGTTTACCACGGGTCACTTATTTAAGAGCTCAATTGTTAACAGTAAAGCCCCAAATCATCAAGGAATTAAAGCTGGTGACATTATAAGTTCGAATAAATATATTAAAATTAAATTAACTGAAGACTTAAGTCAAAATGATGGCATAAGATTTTCCAAAAGCAATAAAGGAATGATTGTAAATAAACTATATGATATAAACCATAAGCTTATTAATAAAGCTAGTAAGGGACAAACAATTTACCTAGATAATAAATTTAATTTAAAGGGCGAAAAAACTTTATTAAAAACATTTGACTATAATTTAACTAATAAAATTAAAAATTATAACTTAAAAAAATTATTTGTTAACTATGAAATTCAAGCTTTAGAAGGTAAACCTTTAAAGATTACCATAACCCATAATAATATCACCGATACATATCAAGGTGACATAGTAACTAAAGCTAAAACTAGTCCAATTACTAAAGAAAATATCATAAAACATTTGAGTAAATTAGGAAATACTCCTTTTACGGTAAAAAACTTCAATATAAACATGGATAGTAATATTTTTATCCCGGTGAAAGAGTTAAATGATGCAAGAAGATTTTTAACTGAAGCTATTATTCAAAAGAAAACATATGTTAATAATCATATTAATACAACAATTAATAAAAAAACACTTCCCCATAATAAAAATATTAACATCAGCGCTTTTATTTCTAATGAAGAACAATTAAAATATTTACTTAATAAAGTTGACAGAATATATACAAGTAATTACAATTTATACAAAAAATACAAATCATCAAAAGTTTATTTTAAACTAAATAGAACTAATTATAATTTACCAAACTATGAAAATGAAAATTTATTAATAACTGAACTAGGTAGCCTTTATAAATATCATAATAATAACAATATCATTGGGGATTATACCCTAAATGTTACTAATAGTTTTAGTACCGAATTTTTAAAAAAGAAAAATTTAAGTATTGTTAACGCTTCCTTAGAATGCAGTGATACAAGATTAAAGGAAATGCTTAAGTATAGTAACAATATTGAGACTATCATATATGGAAAAATAGAACTTATGATTATGAATTATTGTTTAATTAAAAACAACTTAGGCTGTAATTACTGTAAACATAAATTTACTTTAAAAAACAAAGATAATCTTAATTTTCCTATTATAAATAATCATGGTAAAAATATAATTTTAAGTCCTAAACCTATAAATAAAATTGATAAAATTCTAGAATATCAAAATTATGGTATTAATAATTTCAGACTAGATTTTTATGACGAAACTATTAATGAAATTAAAAATATTTTAGATAAAATAAAAGCTAAAACTCATTAAAGTTTTAGCTTTTTAAATTACTTATTAAATCTAATTAAATCACTTTGTCTCAAAACATATTTATAAGCGGTTTTGTCTCTGACTATAATGAACCAACTTTCATAATCTTCAACAATTTCATTGTAAAGAATTGGTGCTCTTAATTCTTCTTCAATGTCTACTAAGTCATGGAAATGTTTGATATTTACAACATCATACTGTCCTAAATCAGGTAAGTTAGAAGATTCAGCAATAATATCAGCATATTCTTTTAAGATCTTATTAAGTTCAATTACATATTCAGATTTCTTTGTAATTCTAATTAAGCTTGTCCATAAAATCTTTAATAAGAATATTGATAACAAGAATAAGGCGATTCCCATTACAAGTTTTGGAATATTAACATCACTACTAGAGTTCTCTGGTGCATAAACAATCTCTCTACCACTATTAATATAATCAGGTGTTATTTGTGTAGTTTGAGAAAGTAATGGAATATTTAAAACAAATGATTTAGTTTCATTTAATGTTTGCTCCTCTGTACCTGTCTCTTTACCAGTAACTGTAACTTTTAATTCAACATCAACACCAGCATCTATAGAAAGACCAAAAGCATCTCTAAATTCAGTCATAATACGATTATATTCATTATAATCAATATCAATTGATTTATTTATCGTGAACTTATTACCCGTACCATTTTTAGTTTCTGATGGTGCTAAAGTATAATCTTTTGACCAAAGTTCAACAGCTTTTTCTTCACCAGATTGATAAGAACCTTTTAGGTTAGCAATGATTTGATAAGTATAAGTATAATCTAATTCTTTACTACTCTGTAATGTATAACTTGTATCTACTGTAATATGGTCAATTAAAGATGAAATATATTGTTTATTCATTCCTAAGTATGGTGTATTAAAGAATGAATTTTCTTTTAAATAAACCTTGTAATCTAAATTACCATTATAACTATAAGTGTAGAGTTCTTCACGTGTACTATTTTTTGATACTGAACTTACCATAAGCCAAATTGAAATAGCAATCATAGCTACAAGAAGAATTAAAAAGAAAACCCTAACCCACTGTTTTAATATCAATTCATTTTCATTTTTTAATTTCATATGCTTCTCCCCTTTTTATATTGCACCACTAAGCCATACTGATGGATAACCAATATATGGTATGACAAATGATACTTTTCCTACAATTTGATCCACACTAACTGCTTTAGAGTCATTAGTATTATTGTGATCACCTTTTGTAATATATTGTATATTTCCATTTTCATCATTAGTTATTTCAACAATTCGGTGGACAACATATTTTGAACCACTTTGATATTGAATAATATCGCCTCTTTCGAGTCTCTGTTTTTCACCATCATCTAATTTACGAACAACTACTGCATCGCCACGATTAAATGTTGGTGACATACTACCAGATAAAACAGCAATCGGCTGGTATTTGAATAATCCCATTACAAAGCCAGCAGCCAATACTATCACAACAAATACAGGGATGTATACGATAGGACTAAATCTTTTACTAGCTCTTTTAGATAACCTTTCTGTTTTTCTAATATGAATATAATTCAAATAAACAAAGGTTGCAATTGGTAACATTACTCCAACTATCGCAATTGCAAACCAATCCAAATTTGGAATTATTGGAATAATTAATTCTGGTATAACCAAGAATAAACGATAAATAATTGGAAATTTCATACCACCAATAAATGATAAATATGTAAGAATTGCTTGTGTAACTACCAATGGTATGATAACTGATGATATATAAATAAAACCATCTTTAAAAGTTTCGAAATTATCCATAAAACTATTATAATTTACATTAAGTAATATAAATATAATTGTAATTAGTGCAAAATTCAGAAAACTCTTTTTATTAGCTCTAATCATTGCATTTCGCATAAATTCTTGAAATACAATAATACCACCAAATATCCACAAATTGCTTAAAATACTCAAGAAATCCTTAGAGTACGGTGTTCTTTGGAAACCAAAGATCAAACCTAAGGCAAAATAACAAATAATGTAAATGATAAGAACAATTAATAAACTTTGAAATTTGTCATTTTTCTCAGTAATTCTTAGCGAATCATTTTTACCTAGCCAAAATGCTATCCCACACATTACTACCCATATTGCTGGATTAACAATTTCATTAAAAAATGGTATATCTGCAGGAATTAAGATAAAAACATCTACAAGTAAATAACCAATTAGTAGTCCATAAAGTAATAAGAGTTTTGCCATATTCTTAACCCCTTCTCACGGAAATTTTGCGCACTTATCTGCGCTACTTTAACTACTATAGCCATTATAACATAGGTTTGTAAATTGCGCAATAATAATTTTGTAATTTTTTAGAATAAAAAATGACTACAACAATAGCATAAGCTTGTCATAGTCATCAAAATCATTATGATTTTATTATGCTTGAGTAGCGTTTAAACCAATTTCAACAGTTGCGCTTTCATTACCAGCAGCAGTATTACCTTCTTGGTCAATAAATTCAGCTACTACAGTCATTGTTGTAGTTTCACCTTCACCAATCACTGGTTGTGCTGGGCTAGTTACTGTAAATTTAATATTTCCTTTTGTAGCAGTTAAATTACCTGTACCATCTTCATCACCTGACATAGTAACTGTTGGAGTTCCTAAATCAGCAGAAATATTACCACCATTTTCGATAGTTAATGTAAAGGTAATTGAATCACCAGGTTGAATTAAATTTGCTGTAATAGACGCGTTGTATCCATCAGTATATGAAATACTTCCTGTTGGAGCAGTAGCACCACTAACACCAGGAGTTCCTGTAACATCTGGATCATTTTCTTCAACAAAATGTACATCCCAAGTTGATGAAATTGATGCTGTACCATTGATTGTAAGTTGTTGAGCAAATGCTGCATAACCTACAGCCATAACAAATACAATAGCAAGCAAGCCTCCGATTAACGCATTTTTTGTTTTTAGATTCATTTAGTTTCTTCCTTTCTTCTTATAATTATTATGGCAAGTACACTTTCCTACCATTGACTATACTATATCACAACAAATATTTTTTTTCAATATTTTTTTAAATTTTTCTACAAAAAATATCGAAAACTTTCTACTTTTTGTCAAGAAAACAAAAAAAGACTATTTAGTCTTTTTGGTTCTATAATATTTGGTGGGGGCAAATAAAATGTTCTCACTAAATTTTTGTATAAATAAAGAGACATATAATAAGTCCTATGCTAAAATGTAATTGACAAACAAATAGAAAGGA
>CALVRP010000079.1 GCA_944358665.1 uncultured Bacilli bacterium | reverse complement strand
TGTTCAAATGGGACCAGATGCAACTAGTAGAGCCAATGGTTCAGTTGGTGGTGAAATTACTAAAAGACTTGTACAAATGGGTCAACAACAAATTAGTGGTTCACACTATACTAAATAGTTATATATAATAAAAAAGAGCTAATTATTGGCTCTTTTTTATAGTATTTCATCAATTAAACCATATTCTAAAGCTTCATTGGCATCAAGAAAATGATCTCTTTCGGTATCGAATTCTATTTTAGAAAGTTGTTGTCCAGTATTTTTACTTAAAATTTCATTTAATTTTTTCTTTAATTTTAAAATTCTTTCGGCAGCAATTTGAATCTCAGTTGCTTGTCCTTTGGCTCCTCCTAGGGGCTGGTGAATCATAACTTCGCTATTAGGAAGAGCGTATCTTTTACTTTTTTCACCACTAGAAAGTAAGAAAGCCGCCATACTGGCAGCCATACCAATACAAATAGTTGATACATTACTTTTGATATAATTCATTGTATCATAAATAGCCATTCCGGCAGTAATACTACCTCCGGGTGAATTTATGTAAAGAGAAATATCATCGTGATTAATAGAATCTAAGTAGAGTAATTGTCCGACTACAATATTTGATAAATTATCATCTATTTCCCCAGATAAAATAATAATACGGTCTTTTAAAAGTCTTGAATAAATATCAAAAACTAACTGTCCATCACTACTTTTTTCAATAACATTAGGTATTATCATTAATACCACCTCCTAATAATTATAATAAGTGTAAATGAAAAAAATTATTCAGGAAAAATACTGACAAAATACTATATTTTTGGTAAAATTAGATAGAGAATAGGGATGGTTTGAAATGAAAAGAATTTGTTTAATATTTGTTGCTTTGTTAACGTTTATACCAATTATGAAGGTAGATGCGGCTGAAAGACCAGATACAATTACTTATAGTACTGAATTAAGCAAAGACTATGTTTTTCGTTCTACAGATGGAGATGTACTTTATGCCTTGGATGCTTTTAGTGGCGAACGCGTTCATAAAAATAATTTTAATTTAGAATATGTGGAAGAAGCAGATTATGGTCTTAATTATATTTTAAGTAATGGATATCCTAATAAAAATATTGTTGATAATAATTATATTGATTATTCAATTACCCAATATGCTATTTTATTATATTTAATGGATGAAGGCTATATAAATAATGGTAAGGACGATATGGATGATAATTTTGAGGAAGATTATGATGAATTTTTAAAATTTTATGAGTCATTAGCTAATCAGCCAGAATATGCCGAAATTTATAATAAAATAAATGAGTTAGTTACTGATGCTAAAGAGTATAAAGAAAATTATATAGAGGAAATCTATTTAGAAAATGAAAATAATAATCTAACATTATCTGCTGATGGACAGTATTATGAATCTTCTTTTATGAAGGTTGATATGACGAATGCTAAAACATTTAATATCGAATTTACAAACGCCCCAGAAAGTGCTTTTACTGTAGATAGAGATGGCAATAAAAAAACTGAATTTAATATTGATGATGAGTTTCAAATAAAAATCCCAGTTAATGATATTAATAGTGAAAGCATTAGATTTAAGATAAAAGTTGTTGGTGAAGTTAGTAAGTTTTATTTATATAAAAGTATAGATAGAAATTTAGAACCAGAATCTAATACTATGAATATAATCTTGGACGATTATTATACTGATTTTATTTTAACAACACCATATACTGAAGAATTTGAAGTGGAAAAAGAATTGTTTTTAAATGTTGAACCAGGAAATATTGTGTTTGTTCCTGCTACTGGATTAAATAATCCTATTACTATTTTAATAACTGGTTTTAGTTTAATTATTATTGCTGTTTTAACAATTCTTGGTATTACTAAATATAAAAAGGTAAAGAATAAATAAGGAGGCTATACATGAAAACAATAAAAATAAAATACAAGGATAAATACTTAGATGATATAATTGCTGGAACTTCCTTGTATGAAATTAGTAAACATGTAAAAGAAGATTTTAAATATGAAATTATTGGGGCCAAATGTAATAATCAAATGGTTGATTTAAGTAAAGAAGTTAATGAAAATTCTGTTGTTGAATTTTATGATCGTACTTCATCTATTGGTAATCGAATTTATTCGCGAAGTTTAGAGTTTTTAACCATTGTTGCTGGTTATGATGTTCTAGATGAACATTCAGATATTTTAATTAATTATTCTTTGGATAATGGTATTTACTGTGAGGTTGTTGGGCAACGACTAACTTCTAAACTTGCTTCAGCAATTGAAGATAAAATGCATGAGTTATCTAAAGCTAGACTTCCTTATACTAAAAGTATTGTTTCGCGTTTTGATGCGATTAACTATTTTGAAAGAGCTGGAAGAGGAGATAAGGTTCAAAGTTTAAGTTATACTAGTAATTCCACAATTAATCTTTATAAATTAAATGGAATTTATGATTATTTCTTTGGAACACTAGCGTATGATACTGGTCAAATTGGTAAATTTAAAGTAACTTATTTGGGTCAAAATTTATTTGTAGTTAATCATCCGAGCGTTAAAAGGCCATCGACAGTTAGTGAATATATGCCACATGAAAAATTAGTTAATAAATATCAGGAATATAAAAAATGGGGCGAGGCTATTGACTTAGATATGGTAAGTGATTTGAATAAAATAGGTTCATCTGGTAATTATAATGATGTAGTTAGACTTTTTGAAACACATTATGAAGAGGAACTATCTAATGTGGCAGAAATGATTAGTAAAAATAAAAAAGTTAAATTAATTTTAATTGCCGGTCCTTCTTCAAGTGGGAAAACAACTACAGCGAAAAAATTATCACTTTACCTGAGGGTTAAAGGGTTAGTTCCTCATCAAATATCTTTAGATGATTATTTTGTCGATCGTAATAAGACACCAAAAGATGAGAATGGTAATTATGATTTTGCGAATATAAAGGCTACGGATATTACTTTATTTAATGACCATTTAACTAAATTATTAAATGGGGAAACAGTTCTTTTACCTAAGTTTGATTTTATTAAAGGAAAAAAGATCTTTAAAGATAGTTATTTAACTTTAAATGAAAGTGATGTTTTAATTATTGAAGGTATTCATACACTAAATGATGCTATTACAAAAAATGTACCTTCAGAAAATAAATTTAAAATTTATTTAAGCCCATTAGTAGCTTTAAAAATTGATAATCATAATAGAGTTCATACAACTGATGTTAGAAAAATAAGAAGAATTGTTCGTGATAATCAATTTAGAGGTAATACAGCTGAGGATACTTTAAAAATATGGCCAAACGTTGATAAAGAAGCTATGGAAAATATTTACCCATATCAAGATAGTGCGGATGCAATAATTAATTCTGCTTTAACTTATGAAATGGGTGTACTTCGGGTATATGCTGAAGCTTTACTTTACGGAATAAAACCTGATAGTGAAGTTTATCCTGAAGCGGTTAGATTAATTAATTTACTTAGAAATTTTATGCCAATATCTAGCGAACTTGTTCCAAAAGATTCACTACTTCGTGAATTCATTGGTGGTGGCATATATAATTAGAAGGGAATGATAAAATGATTAAAGTAGCAATAAATGGTTTTGGAAGAATAGGAAGACTTGTATTTAGAATAATGGAAGAAGATCCAGAGTTTGAAGTTGTAGCTATAAATGATTTAACGGATCCAGAACAATTAGCTTATTTACTAAAATATGATACATCTCATCGTCGTTATAGAGTTGGTGAAATAACTTATGATGAGCAGCACATTATTGTTGGTAATCGTAAGATTCGTATTTATAAAGAATTAGATCCAGTTAATTTACCATGGGGTGAACTTGGAATTGATGCGGTATATGAATGTACTGGAAAGTTTACAAGTAAAGAAAAAGCCGAGGCCCATATTCAAGCAGGCGCTAAAAAAGTGATTATTTCCGCACCAGCTAAAGGGGACATTAAAACCATTGTTTATGGTGTTAATGAAAAAACATTAGATGGCAGTGAAGAAGTAATTAGTGCGGCTTCTTGTACAACAAATTGTTTAGCTCCAGTAGTAAATATTCTTAATAATGAATTTGGTATTATATCAGGTTATATGACTACGGTACACGCTTATACTAATGATCAATCAATTCTTGATTTAGCGCATAAAAAAGGTGCGAAATCAAGACGTGGTAGAGCTGCCGCAAGTAATATAATACCGTCTTCAACAGGCGCTGCTAGTGCTTTAGGTAAAGTTATTCCATCTTTAGAAGGAAAGTTAGATGGTAGTGCTTTAAGAGTTCCTGTGACTACAGGTTCAGTAGTAGATTTAACTCTTAAACTAAATAAAAAAGTAACTGCTGAAGAAATAAATGAAGTATTTAAGAAAAATACTAATGAAACTTTAGCCTATACGGAAGACCCAATTGTTTCTAGTGATGTTATTGGTTCTCATCATGGAGCAGTTGTTGATGGACTTTTAACTGCGACTTTAGATACTGACGATGAACAACTTGTTAAAGTTGTGGCTTGGTATGATAACGAAATGAGTTATAGTGCGCAAATGGTAAGAACTGTCAAATATTTATGTAATTTAAAATAGAAGTGCATTTAATTGTACTTTTTATTTTTGTTACTTGTAAATAATAAAAAATTAGTATAAAATAATAATTAGGTGATTATACGTGAATAGAAATGGTTTTACATTAATTGAACTTTTAGGGGTTATTGCCCTTCTCGCAATTATTATTGTAATTGCGGTTCCGTCTTTTGTTGAAAGTAATAGAGTAGCGCAAGCCAATGAGGAAGAGGATTTTAATGAAACAATTGAGGTTGCTGCAAAAGATTATATTAATTCGTGTAGTAGTTTTGATGATTGTTTAGCTAAACATTCGGACGGCTTTGAAAGTTTATTTGCTTCTGATAGTAGTACTACTATTACTGCTGAAGAATTAATTAATGCAGGTTTTTTAAAAGATGATTTAGTAAACCCAACCACAGGTAAAGTAATAAGCACATCTGATAGTATTACTGTTACAAGTAAAAGTGGAAAATTAACAGTAACATATGGAGGATAAAATGAAAACAATTAGAGATTTTGACTTAAAAAATAAAACGGTAATTATTAGATGTGATTTTAATGTGCCAATGAAAGATGGTATTATTACTGATGATAATCGGATAAGAGAAAGTTTAAAAACTATTAACTATGCGATAAAAAAAGGGGCTAAGATTATTTTGCTTTCACATTTAGGAAGAGTTAAAACTGAAGAAGATAAAATAAAAAATAATTTAAAGCCAGTATGTCAAAGATTGAGTGAACTTTTAGAAAGAAACGTTATTTTTTCTGAGGAAACTAGAGGAAGAAAAGTTAGATCTCTAGTTAATGATTTAAAACCAGGAGAAGTTTTATTACTGCAAAATACTAGATATGAAGATATTCCTGGTAAAAAAGAAAGCGGTAATGATAGTTATTTAGGCCGGTATTGGGCTAGCCTCGGGGATATTTTCGTTAATGATGCCTTTGGAACAGCTCATAGAAAACATGCATCTAATGTTGGTATTGCTAGACACTTACCTAGTGGGATTGGCTTTTTAATGGAAAAGGAACTTAAATATTTAAATAAAATAGTTAAAAAACCAGTTCGTCCTTATGTCGTTATTATGGGCGGTGCTAAAATAAGTGATAAAATAACAATTACGAAAAATCTTTTAGAAAAAGCAGATTACTTATTAATTGGCGGGGCTATGGCTTTTACTTTCTTAAGAGCAGCTGGTTTTAATATTGGAGCTTCAAAATATGAAAAGGAAGCAATAGATTTCTGCACTGATTTACTAAATAAATATAGTGAAAAAATTGTTTTACCAATTGATATAGTTGTTTCTGATGAAATTAGTGATAATGTAAAACCAAAAACTCGTTTTATCAATGAAATAGAAGATGATGAAATTGGCCTTGATATTGGTCCTAGTACTTTAAAAGTTTTTAAGCAATATTTAGATGATAGTAAAACAATATTTTGGAATGGTCCGGTTGGATATTTTGAAATAGAATCATTTGCTGGTGGAACAAAAAAATTGTGTGATATTATTACCAATACTAAGGCAATGACAATTGTTGGTGGAGGGGACACTGCTAGTGCGGTTATAAATCTTGGTTATCGTGATAAATTTACCCATATTTCAACTGGAGGGGGAGCTAGTTTGGAATTTTTAGAGGGAAAAACTTTACCAGCTTTAAAAGTAATTGATGAAAAAAGTTCATAAAAGTATTATTTTTATTTTATTAATAAGTGTAGTAATACTATATTTAGTTTTTAAAGATGATTTTGAAACAAAAGTAAGTTATTTATTTGCGTATAGTAAAGGATGGTTAATAGCTGGGGTTATACTGATATTTTTATATTATTTTTGTAAATCATTAGTAATTTATAACTGTACCAAAAGATTTAAAAAAGATTATAAAAGAAAAGATTCTTTTTATACAATGCTTTCAATTCAATTTTTTAATAATGTAACACCATTTTCAGTGGGAGGGCATCCTTATTTAATTTATAGATTAAAAAAACAAGGACTTACCCTTGGTCAAAGTATTAATGTAGCTCTCCAAGACTTTATTGTATATCAAATTGCTTTGATTTTTCTTAGTACTATTTCGATACTAGCAAACTTTATATTTAATATTTTTCCGGAGAATCATTTGCTGAAGCAATTAGTCCTTTTAGGTTTTATTATTAATGTTGTTGTAATTGTTGTTTTGTTTATAATAGCTTTTAATAAAAAAGGTAACAAATTTATTTTAGATTTTATTTATAAATTTATTACTAAATTTAAAATTATAAAAAACAAAGAAAATTTAAAAGAACGCTTTGATAACTATGTGGAAAACTTTCATGATAGTGCAGTAGAACTTATGCGTAGTAAGTGGCATTTTATAAAAATTATTCTTTTAAATATTCTGGCTTTAGTATTTTTATATTTAATTCCTTTTACTTTAATAATGGGACTTGGTGAATATTTAAATCCAGCTATTGTTATTGTTTGTAGTAGTTATGTTATGCTTATTGGTTCTTTTGTTCCATTGCCAGGTGGGGCTGGTGGCCTTGAATTTAGTTTTATGGCTTTTTATGGTAATTTTATTGAACCAGAAAAACTCGCAAGTATTTTAGTAGCTTGGCGAATAATTACTTATTATTTAGGAATTATTGTTGGTGCGATTACAGTTAATAAGGAGTGATGTTATGCGAATAGGAATTTTTACCGAAACTTATACCCCTTATATCAGTGGGCTTGTAACTAGTGAAGTTATGTTAAAAAAAGGACTGGAAAAAATGGGACATACAGTATATGTTGTAACAGCTAATTTAGAGAGTTTTCATTATGAATATGATGAAGAAGAAAAAGTTTTAAGGATTCCGGGAATTCCTACGGGAATTTATGATTCAAGACTTACAAGCATTTATCCAATTAAAGCTGTTAATAAAATTAAAAATTGGAATTTAGATGTTATTCATAGTCAAACAGAGTTTGCGATAGGAACTTTTGCGAGATTATTTGCAAAACAATTTAATATTCCAATTGTTCATACTTACCACACCATGTATGAAGATTATGTTCATTATATAACTAAAGGTTATTTTGATCATTCTAGTAAAAAAATTGTCGAATATTTGATGAAGTTTTACTGTGATAAAACAATTACAGAGTTAATTGTTCCAACGAAAAAAGCTTACGAGCTTTTTAAAGAAAAGTATAATGTTGAAAGAAATATTCATATAGTACCAACAGGTATTGAAGTAGAACGCTTTTATAAAGAAAATAGTAGCGTCAAAGAAATAAATGCTTTAAGAAAAAAATATGGTTTAACCAAAAAAGATTTTTGTGTTATTTTTGTTGGTAGAATTGCCGAAGAAAAAAACATTCCCTTTTTAATAGATGTTATGGAAATGTTAAAGAAGAAAAATGTTAATTTAAAATTATTAATAGTTGGTGATGGGCCGGACAAAGAAAATTATGAAAAATTAGTAGGGGAGCAAGATTGCGCTGATAATGTTATTTTTACCGGTAAAGTTCCCTGGGATGAAATGCCGGTTTACTATAATATGGCTGATAGCTTTATTACCGCTAGTACTAGTGAAACACAAGGACTTACTGTTATCGAAGCTATGGCCGCATCATTGCCGGCTATATGTATTGATGATGAAAGTTTTAATATGACGGTTGTTGATGGATTAAATGGTTATTTATTTAAAACAAAAGAAAAATGTGCATCTATCTTAGAGAAACTATCAAAAGATAAAAAATTAAGACTTTATTTGGCTAATGGAGCTAGAGCTAGTGCCGATAAGCATTCAGCTAAATATTTTTCTGAACAGGTTTTAGATGTTTATGAAAAAGCTATTGCCAATAGAAAAGTAACTTTGAAAGAGCGATTCCTAACTTGGTTTAAAGGTGATAAAGAATGAAAATAGTAGTTTTAAATCATAAAATGAATTTAAATTATGAAGAAATAAAAAAGTATATTAAAGCTTTAGAAAATTATAAAGATAAAGTTGTTATTATGCCAAGTTCTATATACGCTGGGAAATTTATTGATAATAATTATAAAACTGGTTTGCAAAATATATATTGTGAGGATAAAGGAATGTTTACCGGGGAGATTAGTCCTATGCAAGCTAAATCTTTAGGAATCAAGTATGTATTAATTGGTCATAGTGAAAGAAGAAATATTTTTAAAGAAGATGATGAATTAATAAATAAAAAAGTAAAAAGTGCTTTAAAAAATAATTTAAAAGTTATTTTATGTATTGGTGATAATTTAAATGAAAATATAAATGAGGCTCTATTAAAACAAATAACAAATGATTTGAAATATATTAATGAAGATGTGATAATCGCTTATGAGCCGGTGTATGCGATAGGAACTGGCCAGGTACCAAGCGTGCAAGATATTGAAAAGCGAATAACTTATATTAAAAGTTTAGTAAATACAAAAGTATTATATGGTGGAAGTATTAATTCTAATAATATAAAAGAATTAAATAAAATAAGTAACCTTGATGGCTATTTAATTGGTTCATCGTCGTTAGATATAGAAGAAGTAATAAAAATTTTAGAAGTTGTAGTATAAACGCAACTTCTTTATTTTTTGTAAAAAACTATTCGACAAAATTAGCTAATATTTACTCTAGTAAAAAGTGTCAAGGTTATGTATAATTGTTTTAGAATAAAGGAGAGGATAAAAATGGAAAAAATAAATATATTAATGATTGATGATAATGTAAATTTAATAAAAATGGTTAAAGAATATTTTAGTAATAATAGTGAGGTAAATATTGCTTTTGAGGCTCATGACGGCTTAGAAGGAATTAATACTTTAGAAGAAAATAAAGATAAAATAGATTTATTAATTTTAGATTTAATAATGACGAAAAAAGATGGTATTTACGTTTTAAGTGAAATGAAGAAAAGAGGTATTAATAAAAATGTAATAGTGGCAACTAGTTATAACGCGGCTGAAGTTATTAGAGAGGTTTCTGAATATGGAGTGAATTATTATATTTTAAAACCTTTTGATTTGGAAGATTTAAAAAATAGAATATATGATGTAGCTAATAAAAAAGAAGAAAATAAAAATATTGATTTTTATAATAGTAATCTTCAAGTATCAATTACAAAAATGTTACATGAGTTAGGTATTCCTTCACATATTAAAGGTTATAAATATATAAGAGAAGCAGTTGGAATTATTTTTGCTAAACCAGAAGTTATTGGTGGTATAACTAAAGAATTATATCCAGAACTTGCTAAAAAGTTTAATACTACTGTTTCCAGAGTTGAAAGAGCGATTAGACATGCAATTGAGGTAAGTTGGAATCGCGGTAACTTAGACTTTATGGAAGAGTTATTTGGTTATAGTGTTGATATTGATAGAGCAAAACCAACTAATTCAGAATTTATGGTAACAATTGCTGATAAACTTAGATTAGACTTTCATAAAGTAGGCTAATCTTTTTTTATGATAAGAAAAGATAAGTATAATATATTATAAAAGTTAAAAGCATAATAGAACCTTCTTTTTTACTAATAGCTCTGTTACTTTTACTAAAAATGAAAAAGAATGTGGCGGCAAGTACTAAGAAAATTAAATCAAAGTAATTAAAGGCATTAGTTGTTATTGGACCAAATAATAAAGTAGGAACCCCTAAGACAATACATATATTAAAAATATTTGTACCAATTATATTACCAACAGTAATATCAAATTCCCCTTTTTTAGCTGAAGAAACAGTAATCATTAGTTCTGGCAGCGATGTACCAATAACAATAATAGTCATGGTAATAAT
>CALVRP010000078.1 GCA_944358665.1 uncultured Bacilli bacterium | reverse complement strand
ATTATAAAGGAGGTTTTATGTTAAGTCACATTTTATTTACAGCCAATGAAGTAATTACACAAAATTATAGCCCATCCCATCAAGCTATTGATGTGGTAGGTGCCGGTAATACTGTTAGTGATGTTGTTGCTTATGAAGATGGGACTGTTGTCTTAGTTGTTAATAATGTCACTAAAAACAATACCAATACTACAGGCACCGCAACTTATGGTAACTTTATTAAAATTAAACATGATAATAACATTCAAACATTATATGCTCATTTAAAATATGGAAGTGTTAAGGTAAAAAAAGGTGATTATGTTAAAAAAGGACAAGTTATAGGTACGATGGGTAATACCGGTAGAGCTTTTGGAGTTCACCTGCATTTTGAAGTAAGAGATTATAATAATAATCGAAAGAATCCTTATGATTATTTATGGAAAACCAGTAAAAGTCCGGTTTTAACAAGTACTCAAAATAAAATAGAAAGTTCGCCTAAAGAAGAGGTTAAGGTGGAAAACAATGCCGTTATAGAAAACACCCAAAAGGAAGACAGCGATATTAATGAAAAGGAAGAAAATACTGACAATACTACTAACGAAAGTAAAGATACCATTAAAGAAAATAATAATGAGGAAATTACTGATAATAAAGAAGTTACCGAAGATAATAAGGAAGACATTGAAAATGGGGAAGAGGTGGTTCAAGAAAATCCAATTATAAAGGAAGAACCCATAGATAGTAACTTAAATAAAGATTTTACGCTATTTGAAAATAGTGCTTATAAATATATGTCTTTATCTGATGCTTTAAATGAAATTTACGTTAACAATAATTATGAATACCGTGAAAAGTTAGCATTAAAAAATGGTATTAATAATTATACTGGTTCTAAAGTTCAAAACTTAAAATTACTACAGTTATTAAAAGATGGCAAATTAAAAGCCGTTTATTAATTTTCACCGTTTCTTAAACTAGGAATATAATACTATGAATAGAAAGGGGAAGATTTTTTGAAAAAGTTATTGATTTTAATTATTTTAGTCGGTTTAGTCATATGTGGTTATTTTATTTTTAGAAATGATACGGAAGATACTAAACTAACTAAAGTAACGGTTGGTGAGGTAACCCATAGTATTTTTTACGCACCACAATATGTTGCTGATGCTTTAGGATACTATGAAGATGAAGGATTAGACGTTGAACTTATGCTGATATCTGGAGCTGATAAAGTAACATCGGCTGTATTATCTGGCGATGTTGAAATTGGCTTTTGTGGTTCTGAAGCTACAATATATGTTTATAATCAAGGTCAAAAAGATTATTTAGTAAACTTTGCAGGTTTAACTAAAAAAGATGGTAGCTTCTTAGTTTCTAGAGAAAAAATAGATGATTTTACTTTAGAAGATTTAAAAGGTAAACACATTATCGGTGGCCGAGAAGGAGAACGGCTGCTAAACTTATAATGAAAGGAGGAATAATGCCTGATTTTATTACAAAAAGAATTATCGAAGAAATTAAATTTTTAATATATATGGTTTGGGAATATTTTGATTATAAGAAACGTGATTATTTATAAAAATAAAGATACCTTTTCATTCATAAAGGTATCTTTTTATTCGGCGAGTTTACTATCACCATTTTGATAATTTATTTCTATACCATCTTGAACATTATAAACATAAACATTAAAACAAACCTCACCACATTTATCTTTAACCGAAGCAGCTTCCATTTGCACTCCACTAGCAAGCAAATTGTCTCCTTCAAATATTGGTGTTACTCGATATAAAACACTATCTCCAGTACTTTCTACATAATCGGCAACTTCATTTTCAAAATCTAGCATTCCTTCAGTATTCATTTGTCTAGTGCAAGTAATTAAATTTTTTGTATTTGCATTTTCACCGGTCAATTGATAACCAATTAAATGACAGCGATTATATAAATATTTTCCATCAACAATGTCGTATTTTACAGTATGCCATCCAGTAGGTTTTACCATACCAATACTGCCTCTTTCTTCTGTCGGCATAGTTTCTGTACTAACTAAAGCAAAGGCCTCTGTACACCTTTCTAAATTATCTAATTCGCCATATTCTTCAAAAGAAGTACGGTTATAATCTTCTTCAGTAAAATTCGGTTTATTATCATCAATAATTGCATAATCTTCATTATTATAAGCCGGAATACTATCTAAAGTATAAGATTCTTCACTAGTATTGTTTTGATTATCATGTGTTACATTATCTGTAAAATTAATTATTTCATCTTTACCAATTATTCCGCCTATTATTAAAATTATTAAAATAGAAGATACTGCAATGTTTCGTTTTTTACCTTTTTTCATACATTCACCTACTTTATTCCATTGTATCATAATATTAATAAAAAAAGATTTAAATTTTTAAATCCATTTTTTCTTCTTTAAATATTTTATTATCCATTTCCTTTAAGTCCTTAGAAATTAATGGTTTAAAAGCCATTTGCTTTAAAATATCTTTTTCTAAATCTACACCAGGGGCAATTTCAATAAGCTCTAGCCCAAGCCCAGTTAATTTAAAGACCGCTCTTTCCGTTATATATAATATTTCCTGATTATTATTTAAAGCATTTTGCGCGGAAAAAGTAACTTGCTGAATTGTTTTAACAAATTTTAAAGTATTTCCTTCTTCTAAAATATTTAATTTTCCATCTTTAATTTCTTCTTTTAAATGACCAGCTGTAAATGTCCCAACAAATATAACTTTTTTTGTGTTTTGTGTGATATTAATAAATCCTCCAGGACCGGTTACCCTAGTTCCAAACTTACTAACATTTACATTACCATTTTCATCAACTTCGGCAAGTCCAACAATCGCCATATTAAGCGAGCCCCCATTATAAGCATCAAACTGCTCGGCCGTTGAAATAACTGAATCTGGGTTTATCGCTCCACCAAATGCTACTCCACCTACTGGTACACCACCGGTTGGACCTGACTCTACTGAAAGAAAAATATCGTCACTAATACCTTCCTCAGCACAAACGTTAGCTACCGAATCAGGCATACCAACACCTAAATTAACGACATAACCTTTTTTTAGTTCCATAGCACTTCTGCGACCACAAACCTTCCTATTATCGAGTGGTCTAATTTGGATTTCTTCTAAGGCAATTCTTTTATCACCTGTAACTTCTGGACGATATACTGGCATATTATATTCACCCAAAGAAATATCCGGCTTAGCTACAACAACATAATCAACTAAAGAAGAATGAATTAATACATTTCTTGCACGAAGTGAATTTTTAGGAACTATTTTTTCTACCTGAACCACTACTATTCCACCACTATTATGGGCAGCAATAGCCATATTATATTGTTCACCAATTACTGCTTCGTGTTCTAAAGAAATATTCCCTTCTTCATCAGCATATGTCGCTTTTAAAACCGCGACATTAATTGGAAAGGATTTATAAAATAATTGTTCTTTCCCATCTATATTAACAAGTTCTACTATTGGTTCTAAAGCTTTAGCTTTTTCATTGGCACAGCACCCTTCTATTCTAGGATCGGCGAAAGTATTAAGACCAATTTTAGTAACTAATCCTAGTTCTTTACCCGCAATAGCTCTATACAAATGATTTATAACACCAAGTGGAATAGCAAAAGCGGGAAATTGATTCTTACCAATAGCATTACCAAATACTCTTCCCATACCAAGGTGGGCACAAATAGCTTTACCCGTTAAGCCTTTTTTTGCTAGCATGTTCATACCAACTTCATCTTCCGTCAAATTACCCGGACTAATACCACAAGTAACTGTTAAATTATTAGGATGACCGGTTTTAACAAAGCTGTCACTAATGCCTTTAATAATTGCTTCAGCAGAACCCGAACCACCGGAACCACTAATCGCTACCGTATCACCATCTTTAATTATTTTTCCTACATCTTCGGCATTTATTATTTTCACGTTATCACCTCTATTTTTATGATAACACAGAAATAAAAAAATATAAAGAAAAACAAAGTCAACATTCTAACTTTGTTTTTTTGCTTTTGTTTTTGGTTTTTCTTCTAATTCTTCCGCTTTTGCAAGTTGTCTATTTTCTTTAATCATATCCATGAATGTTTTTAATAAAGCACTAAAGATAATAGTTAATAATGTTGCTGGAATGAATACAGCCCAGAAAGAATAAGTTGTTGCTTCAGTGTTAGGTCCTAATAATTTTAAGACAAATATCGCAATTGGATAATGTAACATATAAATATGTAATGAAATACTTCCTAAATAATCAAATAAGCCACTAGTATATTTATTATTTAATAAACTAGTTATCTTATCTTTATTTAATAAAGTAAGGCCAATTACAAGGATACATAATAAAGCAACTGTCCATCTTTCTAAGTTAAACCAAGTAGCTGGGTAAATTGTATACCATAAAAGTAATCCTGCACTAACAATATATAAAATAGTTAGGGCGCCTTTACCAACAGTAGTAAATTTATGGTTTTTAATTTTTTGGATTAAGTAATAAAGAATAATACCAGCTAACATTCCCATTAAGACAAATAATAATCCATTATTAAATCCTAATATTGCTGTCGCATCAGTAGCGGCTCCACCAGTACCATTTGTTGAAGCAGTTTGAGCTCCTAATGTAGACCAAGCAGTTTGTGAAGCTCTAGTACCAGTAAAGCACCACCATCCACCTAAGAAGATAAAAGTAAATGGTGCAATAATACCAGCCATGAAGTCTTCATTTTTACAAAGACCCCAATATAAGAAATAACCAACAATGATAATCGCTGAAATAAACCAAAGTGGTCCATTTAAGTTAAAGAATTCATTACCGGCACTTCTAAGACCAGCCGCATGGAAACCTAAGAATTCCCAGAAACTATTAATAATCATTGTACATATTTGTTGCAAGTTATAATCTGGATAATAGAAACTTGTACAAACAATAACTCCTAATATATAACCAATAATTAATACTGGAAGTAGAGTTTTTATTCTTGTCCAAGTATATTCCCATGCTCTTGATGATGCACTTTTTGTTTTATAATCTTTATCTGCAGCCCGCTTTTTAAAGTGAGACACCATAAAGAAGCCCGCTGTTATTGTAAAGATCCATAAAACTTCGCTTGAACCAAAGAACCAATTACTTGACTCTAGAAAATAACCATTTGAACCATTACATGTATTAGCTATTATAAAACCAATATGGAATCCAATAATGGCTACCGCTATCATAAAGCGCCATAGTTCAATCGCACTATTTCTCTTCTTAACAGTGTTTTCTTTTGTCATACACTCCTCCTTCTAAGTAGTCTCCTACTATACAATATTCTATCACTATATTAGGAATTTCTCAACAATAATTTTAATTTTTATTATATAAAATTTTACAAAATTTTTAAAAATATTTAAATTACTTAAGAATATAAATCATAAAACTTTTTTTAATATATATTATTAGTTAAAATAATTTATTTTTATGATACAATAAAGGTGGAGGTGGATAGATGAAAACTATATGGAAAGTTTTAATAGCTATTTTAGCTATTATTATCATTGGTGGTTTAGCTTTTTGGATTTATATGAAAACTACTTACTTAAGTGAAGATGAAATTAAAGATATTGTCATAGATGATATTAATCAAAATGAAAATGACATATATTTTGAAAGTGTAGACTTCGAATTTGATGAAAAAGCTTATGATGTTAGTGTTTACTATAACAACGTAGAATATGAATATAAAATTGATGGAGAAAATGGTAGAATTATTTATACGGACTATGTAAATAATTCTAATAATTCTTCAAATACTCAAAACAACGAAAACAACACTACAAATGATAACACTTCTAATAACACAAGCACTACAGAAATTACTTTAGATGAAGCTAAACAAATTGCTTTTAAGCAAGCTGGAGTTAGTGAAAATGATATAAACTTAAGAAAAGCTAATGAAGAAGTCGATGATGGAATATCAGTTTATGAAATCGAATTTACTGATAGTACTTATGAATATGATTTTACTATTAACAAAAATACTGGAGAAGTTATTTCTTATGATAAGGATAATCTAAATGCGAGATAATTTCTCTTTTTTTATGCATTAAATTTATAATATATTTCAATGTTTTTATTTTTATCAATTATTATTTTATCAATTAAATTAACTAGTAAATTTCTATCAAGTTTTTGGAAAGATAAAAAATTATCTATTTTATTTAAAGTTTCCTTTTCATTATTTTCTATAATATTAGTTAGTTTCTCTTGTAATTCTTTTATTTCTTTTTTCTTTAATTCATTTTCTTTTTGATATTTTATTGTTAATCTTTGAAAGGTTTCTTTAGTAATCTCACCATTCAACTTATCTTCATATATTTTATCAATATAATTTAAATTTTTCTTCACTTTCACTTCTAAAACATTTATTTCTTTTTCTATTTTTGTTTTTAAAGATTTCTTTTTTAATTCTTCTTTTATTTCTCTTTTAAATTTATCTTTATCGATATTCGAATTACATAATTGTTTTAAACTTTCTAAAACTATTTTTTCTAATTTATCATAATTATTAGAATGAGGCGTACATAATTTATATTTACTATGCGAAGCATAATAAGTACAAACAGTATATTTTCTTTTTTTATCACTACTTTTATTAATTCCAATTGCATGGCCACATTCTTTACAATACATAAAACCTGATAGCAAATAAACATTTTTATTATTGACTTTATTTTTATTTTTCTTTAAAAGATTATTTACTGTGGAAAAGGTATTTTTATCAATAATTGGTTCATGAGTATTTTCAGTAATAATCCATTCTTCTTTCGGAACCCTAATTTCTTTTTTTGACTTATAAGTTATTTTTTTTCTTTTTCCTTGTGTTAAATTACCTATATAGGTTTCGTTAGAAAGCATATCATTTATTGTTCTAGGACACCAAAGTTTATAAGATGAAGTTTTTATACCTCTATTTAACCCTGCATAACTACTAGGATTAGGTATTTTCTCTTTATTAAGTATATTCGCAATTTGCCTTGGGCTATTTCCTTGCAGCGCTAAATCAAACATATATTTAACTATGGGGCTAACATTTTCATCAATAATTAATTTATATTTATTATTTGGATCTTTTTTATATCCATAGACAGCCTTCCAACCAAGAAACTGTCCCTCTTGTTTTTTTGTTTTAATTATTTTTCTTATTTTTTTAGAAGTATCTTTTAAATAATAATCGTTAAAAACTAATTTAAATTGTAAGAATTCAAGGCCTGGGGTTTCATATAATGTATCAATATCATCATTAACTGCAATATATCTTATACTATTTTCGGGGAATACTCTTTCAATGTAATTTCCCATAGAAATATAATCACGTCCCATTCTCGATAAATCTTTAGTAATAATTGTATCAATTTTTTTATTATCTATATCATTTAAAAGCTTTAACCACGCTGGCCTATTAAAGTTTGAACCACTATAACCATCATCAACATATTCACCAGTTAAAATAAAATCCGTACTTTCTTCTAAATACTTATGTAAAAATGTTCTTTGATTTTTAACACTTTCACTTTCTAGATTATCACCATCTTCACGAGATAGTCTAATATAAATACCAACTTTATATATTTTATTAATCATTTTCTTTAAAAACCTCATTATTTAGATAAAAAGAAAGAAAAAATTCTTTCATAATTTGTTCTAAACTTTTACCTTTTTCATTAAAAATATTAATTATGTTCATCTTATCACCAATATAATTTTATGAATTAAAGATTATTTTTATTATAAGTTTAGTAGCCGATATATTTAAGTATAATAAAAAGATTATAAATTATTTTCATCTATAATCTTTTTAAATTTATTTATTCTACTATAAAGCAAAGTACATATTTTATTAATTCTTCTATCTGACATATGAGTAATTTCTTGATATTTGTGAAGTAAATTATCAAACTCTTCTGGTAAATCTTCCAATTTATTTACGTCAAAACGACTAAAATCTTTAATATGGTTAATTATAGCATCAAAGCTTTCAACATTATAGAAAAAACGTCCCTTGCCATTTATAATAATTTCTTCTTCATTAAAATCTATTATATTTAATGACTGTCCACTATCAAAGATAGGAGCAACATCTAGCCATTTTAAAGTATTTACATCTCTTATAATACCAAAGTTATTTAAATGTCTATCTTCATTAAGCAAAAGATAATCTAAAACAAACATGTTTTCTATTTTTTCTCTAGCGTTTTTTATTCCATTATTTTCTAATATTTTTATATATTCTTCATAAGCATTAGTTTTTTCACAATTATTATGTAAAATTTGATGAGCTGTAATAAGTTCCGTATCCTTATCAATAAAACAAGGACATTTAGAAACTATTTTACCAGATACAATGGCAATCTCATATTTTGTGCATTCAAAACCTAATATCTCACATATCATTGTCGCTAGTACTTCATTAAATGGCTGCATAATTTCCGACTTATAACCACCTTTTAATAAATATCTTATATTATCTTCAATTATCCAAGTTTTCTTAAGACGGCCATCAGTGGTATTATTTGGTGACATTAAACTAATTTTTGTACTGAAATCATAATTATTTGAAAATGTAGCGTTGGTAAAATCAGCACAATTAAAATCATGATCAAAAAAATTAATATCTTTATATTCTATTTCACTATCAAAAGGTTTTATAAAGTATTGATCTGATAATGATAAACCAAATGCTTTATTAAGTAATTCTTCTGGAGAACTTATATCAAGTCTAGATAACAGTAAATCTAAATCATCTCTCCAAGATGGAATTCCCCTTCCCTTAAACCATTCAGATAACTCATTTCTTATATTACCATGTTTTTGATATTCCCTTTTTAAAATCATTGGTGCATAATCAATATTTTTTATTTCGCATATTTCCGTGAAGGCAGCAATTTCTTCATCATATTCAGCCACCAATACTTCCTTATTTTTGTTCATCAAAATTACTTTCATAACGCACCTTCTTTCTATATATATTTTATCATATTTTAATATATAATTCATTAATAGAAATTTTTTTATTATAAGTTTAGTAGCCGATATGGTGGTATGCCAGCGATGACATTAGAATATGCCTTAAATAGTAATAATATCAAAAGTGACGAGGTAAATATTGATACTAGCGTTGACTTTGCTTCAATGTCAGGAGCGTTTATTGGCGGAGTCGGTGACTTTGTGGCATTATTTGAACCAACAGCTTCTGAGCTTGAAAAAGAAGGTTATGGTTATATTGTAGCTTCTATTGGCGAGCTTGGTGGGGAAGTTCCATATACTGCTTATAATGCGAAAAAAAGTTATATAGAGGAAAATCCTGAAGTAATTGAAGCTTTTACTAAAGCAACTCAAAAAGGACTTGATTATGTTCATTCACATAGTGCAGAAGAAATCGCAGAAGTAATTACTAGTTATTTCCCAGACAACAGTGAAGAAGAAGTGGCTGATATAGTCCAAAAATATATTGATATTGACTCTTGGTTCGATACAACTTATATAAGTGAAAAGAATTTTAATCATATACAAGATATTGCCGCTAATGCGGGGCAATTAGAGGAAAAGGCTCCTTACGATAAATTAGTAGACAATACTTATTCAAAGGAATAGCAATGCCAATACTAAAAATTAAAGATTTAAAGAAAATTTATCATACTAAAAAAAGGGAAATTTTAGCTGTTGATAATTTTTCTTTTGATTTAAATAGTGGAGAATTTATTGCGATTGTCGGACCAAGTGGTTGTGGAAAATCTACAATTTTAAAAATGTTATGTAATTTAGAAGATAAATCAAATGGCGAAATTAATATTGAAGATAATATACATATTGGTTATATGCCACAAGGTGATAGTTTATTTGAGTGGCGAACTGTTTTAAAAAACTGTTTGCTAGGACTTGAGATTAATCATAATTTAAATGAAGAAAGTAAAAAATATGTCATGCACTTATTAAAAACATACGGTTTAGACGATTTTATCAATGCTTATCCTAGTAACTTATCTGGAGGCATGCGGCAAAGAGTTTCTTTGATTAGAACCCTCGCAACTAAACCAGATATACTCTTATTAGATGAACCATTTTCGGCTTTAGACTATCAAACAAGACTAGCTGTTTCCGATGATGTATATAAAATTATTAAAAAAGAGAAAAAAAGTGCGATTATGGTAACTCATGATATTAGTGACCCCATGTTCCGAATCAGTATGACTGTTTTAAAATATAAATAAAAAGGCCTTTTTAGCCCTTATATTTCATAGAATTTTACATCTAATATTTCTGGCTTTCCATTTAGTCTATTGTCATCTCTATTTACAATTACGATTTTTTCGACAAACTCATTTAAAAATTGTAATCTTTCTTTATTGGTTAAATTTTGCCAATGACTTAAAATATCTTTAGCAATTTTTTTCTTATCAATTTTTTCTTCTTTATTTGTTTTAGGTGATAATTTTTTTAATTCGTTTTCTAAATTAGAAACTTCTGCTTCTAGTGTTTGTTTCATTTCATGATAATCTTTATAATCTATTTGGTCATTCATAAAATAACGCATAATTTCTTTAATTTTATTATTTTTTTGGTTTAACCGTTTGTTTATACTCTCTATTTGCTCCTCTATCTCACTATTATCAGGTTCTAAGTCTACATTATCAAACTCATCTAATTCTTCTATATTTTCCAGATATTCTAAAAATACATTTTCTACCTTCAAATGGGACATGCCTTTTGCGGTGCATAACCCTTTTTCCCTACCCGCGCACCTATAACCACAGTGAACATGTTTTGTTCCATCTTTTAAGACTTTTATTGTTCTTTGGGTTGTTAATTTATGGCCACAAATACCGCAAACCAAAGTACCACAATAGTACACATTATCTTTTGGGTGATTTGTTCTGAAGATTCTCTTTATTTTGCCAAGTCTTTTTTGGACTTCATTCCATAAAGACATATCTATTATTGGCTCGTGCAAGCCATCAGCAATAAAACCTTTACCTTTATTTTCATACTTACCCGCATCTTCTAAACTAACTTGTGTTCGATTAATACCATATCTAACTTTTCCTATATAATTTACATTTGATAACATAAGTCTTATTGTTTTAGGCTGCCAAACACTATTGATAACTACTTTGTTTTCGCCATTTCTTTCCTTTGCTACTTTTCCATTTTTTTTGGTTTTAACTCCTTCCTCATTTAATGTTCTAGCTATTTCTGTAAAAGTACTACCACTCGCATACATTTTAAAAATTCTTTTTACTACGGCGGCCTCTTTGGGGTTTATAGTTTGTACTTCTTGTCCTTTTTTTCGGTCATAACCATAAGAGGGTGTTGCACTACATAATGAGTAGCCCTCTTTAACTTTTTGTATAAACCCATTTACAACTCTTTCTATGATGACTTCTCGTTCTAACTGAGCAACCGCTCCTTGAATTCTCGTATTAAATCTTCCCGATGGTGTTGATACATCAATTGCCCCACCCGATAATGTATATACTAGTATTCCATACTTCCTAATTAACTCGATAAACTCTTCGGTATCTTTCATATCTCTTGTAAGTCTATCAAACTTATATAAGACAACGACATCTATCTTTTTTAACTCTATATCAGCAATTAAACGCATAACGCCTTCACGATCATGAACATTTTTGGCACTTATACCTTCGTCACCATAATCACCAACAATGGTCCATCCCTGAGTTTTACAAAAGTTATTCAAATAATTTCTCTGAGCATCTAAAGAAAAGCCCTCCATTACTTGTTTTTGACTAGAAACTCTAGGATAAATTCCCGCACGTAGTCTTATATCCACCATTATATCCCCGCTTCCAATTCATTTTATTTTTTGTTTAACATTCTAGGAACAGAAGTTTTTAGAAAAAAACTTACCATCCTTTCTCTTGTGGTTTTTGGAAGGGTAATTTTAACAACCTTTTTCAAGATAATTCCTCCTTAGTATAATCTATGGTTGTTAATGGGTTATTATGAGGTGTTATTATAATAAGATTTTAACGCAAGTATATTTTAAATTTGAATTCTATCAAAAAAAGCGTTTAGAAATATTATTTTTCCAAACGCTTTTCAATAGGAATTATGTATTCTTTAGTTAAAATCTGATAGGTTATAATTCATTTTTTTAATTTTTTATAAAATCTACTTATCGTCATTACCAAAACACTATAATAATATCCATTTATTTTAGGATATAATATTTCCGTTTTACCATCTAATGAATAATCAGCTCTTTCCAAGGTCTGTTCTTAATGTTCAACATACCCTAATTTTTTTGATAAAATACGCAAAAAATAGATAGAAAGATTTTTCTTTTTATCTATTTATATATATCAGCCATTATTTTATAATTATTTTTTTGAATTTATTTTTACCTTTTTGTACAATCAATTCCCCATCAACAAAATCTTCACTTAAAAGTATTTTATTAACGTCCTCCAACTTTTGACCGTTAAGACTAATTCCACGTTGTTCAATCAGTCTTCTACCTTCAGATTTAGATGAAACCAACTCTGACTTTACGAGTAAATCTGTAACTAGAATGCCACTTGCCAAATCTTTTTTAGTTAACTCAAAAATACTTATATTTTTAGGGATTCCACCATTTGCAATTGTGCGGTATCTTCTTTCTGCAGCTTCGATAAATTCTTCTCCATGATACATTCTTATTATTTCTTTTGCATATGTTTTATGAGCTTCAACAATATCTCCTTTCATTATTTCCTCAATTTTATTTTTGGGAAAATCAGTAGTTAAAATAAAATAGTCAATTAAAACGTTATCTGGTATTTGCATAGCTTTTTCATACATAACTTCAGGAGAATCTGTTAATCCAATATAATTGTCAAGTGACTTACTCATTTTATTTTTACCATCTAGTCCTACCAAAAGAGGAAAGGTTAAAACATCTTGTGGCTCTTGCCCATAATCTTTTTGTAACTCTCTACCAACCAATAAATTAAATACTTGATCTGTTCCTCCAATTTCTATATCAGCTTGCAAAGCAACAGAATCATAACCTTGCATTAAAGGATATAAAAATTCATGTATACCTATTGGGGTATTACTTTTAAATCGCTTATTAAAATCATCTCTCTCTAAAATTCTAGCGACTGTATATTTACTAGCTAATTTCAAAACATCGTTAAAATTCATCTTACTAAGCCATTCCGAATTATAAACCACCTTTGTTTTATGAGGGTCTAAGATTTTCGTTACTTGACTAAAATAAGACGCTCCACTTCTTCTAGTCTCCTCAAATGTAAGTGCCGGCCTTGTTTTAGATTTACCACTCGGATCTCCAATCATTGCAGTAAAATCACCAATAACAAATATAACTTCATGCCCCATATTTTGAAAATGTTTTAATGCTCTTAGTACCACTGTATGTCCTAAATGTAAATCTGGCCTTGATGGATCCGCTCCCAACTTAATCTTTAATTTTCTACCACTATTTATCTTTTTCATGAGCGTTTCATCACTATAGACATGTTCTGCTTTTGACAAAATTAATTGTAATTCTTTATTCATAATATCCTTCCTTTCTAAAAAAAAACACATTCATTATAAACATAGGGACGAAATCTCGCGGTACCACCCTATTTCACAATTAAATGTGCGCTTTATTATCTTTAACGGAATAACCCGATTAAACTTATAATAGTGTAATTCAGATAAATATAATTTGTTTATTCTCACCAACCATAAACTCTCTTTTTTTAATTATAAAATCCTACTAAATATTAATCATTGTTTAATAATATATATATTTTATCATAATTTTTTATTTTCAATAATTTGCCTATGAAACACTATCAACAATTATATTAAGTTTACATTTATAAATAATTATTCACTCATCGGCCTTTCAAGGAAAATTATCTCTTTTTTATTTAAATCAACTTTAATTTTCTGACCGAGTGGAAATATACACATAGGGGCGGTATGACCTATATTAACATTGTATAAAATAGGCAACTCTGGCCTGTTCGCTTCACCACCTATAACATTTTTATATACTTCTTTATATTCTTCATAATACTTCTCATTTTGTGGCTTTCCAATAATAATACCATTTATTTTATCAATAATTCCTTGAGCAACTAAATTTCTTAAATAATACTCAATATAATCAGGTGTCACTTCATCTTCGCTAGTCTCTAAAAATAAAATTTTATTCTCCCACTCATTTATAGATGGCCAAATTTCTGTACCAACAAACATCGGAAAAACATCAATGCAGCCACCTAACAATTCGCCTTCAAAAGTGCCTTTTCCTTGCAAAATTTCATAGCCATGTTTTTCGTTTTGCATTTTTCTTTTCTGAAAATCGTATGCTGGATTACTCCAATCTAAAAATTCACTTGTCCAGTTTGGACTTGACACTATTGTAATATTTTCTGAATTTTTGAATAATACTTCATCCACATATTTTTTAGTATACTCATGCATCTCATAGTTTTCAGCAAATTCGCACATAACAGATGGACCATAATATGATGTAACACCTGCCTTATACATCATAAAATGATTTACTGTAGTATCAGAATACCCCATAAAAACTTTAGGGTTATTCTTAATTACATTAAAGTCTATATACGGTAAAAGTCTGATTGTGTCAGCACCACCAATATTACATATAATTCCTTTAATATTTTTATCCTTTAAAGCGTCCATAAAATCTTTCGCCCTTGCTTCTGGATGTTTTGCTAAATACTCACTGCCTTTTAAAGCATTTGGCATAGTAACCGTTTTAAGTCCAAAAACTTCTTCAAGTCTCTTTTTACCTTGTTCATATCTGTGTCTAAATTCTTCATCGCCAGCCGTTCCACTTGAAAGACTGACAATAGCTACCATATCACCTTTTTTTAATTTTTTTGGTTTAATCATATTTTTTCTCCTTTTTTCTTACTTTAACTTTTTTTGATTTATGAAGAGCTAGTAATTCAACGTCCAAAAAATCATTGAATCAGCACCGATTATAACACCATCACCTTCTTTTTCAGCCACATCATTAGCTTTTAATTTTGATAAATTTATTAAATATTCTTCATTAGTATTAGCGTTGTTGCTTCTTCCACATCACTAGGAATAACCTCAAAATTAACTCCTATTTTTTCCATAATATCTTCTCTAGTCTTAGAAATGGAAGCTAAATATAACTTCATATTTAAACTCCAACCTTCTTTTTTAAAATATGAGAATGTTCATTACAGCATTCATTTAAAGGGCAGTTATCACAATCAGGGTTAGTCGGATGACAAAAGTGCCTTCCTATAGCCCAAAAAGATGTTGTTAATTCTCCAGGAAAATCAGGATTAATTTTTCTCGCCGCCTCAATAACATTATCCTGAGTATCTTTGTCTACTAATCCCATTCTTAAGAAAATTCTGCGAATATGGACATCATAAGCTATATCTATGTATTGCTTGTTGCTAATTTCTTTATCTAAATCACGAATTAATAATAAAGTTCCTAAAGAAGCTTTTTTATGACTAATACCATCAAATTCTTCAAATCGTCTTACTATCACGTCCGCACTTTGACCATTCCATATTTCAGAAGCGTCTCCATTATATTCTCTTAAAATTTTCTTCATAGCTTTATAAATATATGTTGCCATCTTATGCGGATATCTATGTAATGCGGGCTTTTCTTTTATAATCTTTTCTAAATCTTCTATAGTTAATGAATTAACTATATAATCAAAATCAAAACTATTTATCCTCATTTTTAGACGATATGGTAAGCTCCATGCTATCTCCGCTTTCACTGATTGATCAGCAATCAAACCAATAATAAAAGCGTTAGCATTTTCAACCACAAAGCGATTTTCCTTTTCGTCTAATAAATTGCCTTTTAAAATGCTATCTCCTTGTTCTATTTGTGGCAAATAACTATCTAATATACTTTTAATTCCGTTTTCTTTATTCATACTAATTCACCCTGATAATATTATAGCATGAATATAAACTATTTTACTAACTTTCTGGTTCTTATATCCTCTTTTGTTGTCAATGACCATTTCTTTCCTTTATCATATTTTGGAACTTTAGCTTGATCCCAGCCAATTATAGAAAATGGCTTCTTACAATATTTTTCTAGGTAATATAATTCTGCCAAAGAAAAATCATCAAGTTTTTCCAATTCTTCAGTTTGATTAAATCTATCCATAAACAAATAAACCTCGTCTACTCTACTTAATAATTCTAGTCTAGCCTCTAAGTAATCTTTTTTTAAATCTCTATATTGAGAAAATGGTAATATATTTTGTGGGCTTATTGGACAAACACCATTTTCATAACAATATGCTCTTGCCCAATCAATATGTTTAAAGTTTTTAAAGTTAGCTACTATATAAGCTCTTTTATGATTTTGAGATACATACTCATCAAGCAAATTATGAAATAATTCTTGTTTTAATACACTATCTTGTGATTTTACCCATTCTGTCAATTGATCATAATCTAATGATTCCATATATGCTTTATCTAAATTTCTTACATCATGAATAAATGAAAAACCATTTTTCTTTATTATATTCCATAACATCATTTCAGCAATAATACCCTCTGAAATATCAACATTATCATTTCTATACACATATAATTCATCCGCCATCAATTCTAAAGTTAAACAATCTGTCATAACCTTTTGTTTAACACCGCCAAGCATTACCGTAGATACATAATATCCTAAAGCTGATTCTGGATTTAATGGTATCTTACCTTGTTCTATTACGGTTTTGCATATGTCGTGTAAATAGTGCATATCATCACCATCAAAAGAAGTATATACAACCTTTTTACTTTTATCTTTAAGAGCAAAATCATCAACCATACTCTTGATATGTTGAGGAATGCGATCTATAAATCCATTACTTGATATGCTATCATGCAACTCTATACCTAAAGTCTTAGATATATAATCATTAAACTCATCAACACTATATAAATTATAATCATTAACTAAAATATAATCGAAACAATCAATATCCATTTTAGAAAAAAATTCAAGTTCATTTTTTATATCATGAATTCTCTTTTCAAACTCATCACCTTCAATATTCCTGGCCTCTAAGTTTTTAATAGCCAAAGCAACATCC
>CALVRP010000077.1 GCA_944358665.1 uncultured Bacilli bacterium | reverse complement strand
TATTACTATCAATAACCTCTACTTCGGCATTATTAATATTTAAAGAGTCAGCTGTCAAATTAGTAATATTAGCCGTGAAAATATAATATTCATCACTTTTATTTATATAAATATCATGAAAATTAACATTATCTATGACTTTATCATCAAAAGTAATACTTTCTTTTTTTACATTATTTT
Source organism: uncultured Bacilli bacterium (assembly GCA_944358665.1). Taxonomy (GTDB): domain Bacteria; phylum Bacillota_I; class Bacilli_A; order RF39; family UBA660; genus Coprosoma. Next base: position 8,662 of record CALVRP010000077.1, on the reverse strand, counting down.
CTGTTTTAACAACCTTTTCTTCTGGCTTTAAACTAATAACTATAACAATAATAACCAAAATTATTATTAAAGAAAGAAATAACCATTTTAAATAGCGCACTACCCAACTTGCCAACTTTCTACAACATCACAACTACTACTTGATGGTTCTGGATCTGGCATTTGCATTCTAACAATAGTTGGGACCTTAAAGGCTTTACCAAAAGCCATACAAGTTCCTGGCTGTAAAGTCTTTTGTTTTTCCACTATCTCGGCAGAAATGTTTGGAAGCATTTTCTTTATATACTCAACATCTCTTGGATGATTTAATTTAAAAATCAAGAAATTAGCACACTGAGAAATAACGGTTTCAGATATTTCTACTGGTCTTTGCGAAATAAGGTTTAAAATAACACCGTATTTTCTACCTTCTTTAGCTACTCTTTCAAAAATATTATAACCAATAAGTTCAACATCGCCGTCGTTTTGAACATATCTATGAGCTTCCTCAACAAAAATATGGAATGGAATAGATGCTCTTTGTTTTAAACTTTTAGAAAAGTTAAATAGCATTTTTGAATAAAGTTTAACGACCACTTTTGCAAACCAATCATCAACATCCTCTAAATTAAAGTTAATTATTTGCGCTTTACGGCCATTTAAAGCTACTAAAGAAGCAATATAATCCTCCATCGTAATATAATTTGGATATCTTAAATAACGAGAATTTTCTGATATTGTAAGTGAATGAAGTCTTACTTTTAAAGTAATCGCATCAGCATATGTATCTGAGTTGTTTAAAAGTCCCTCACTTATAAGCGTAAATTCTAAAGCTCTTTCTAAATCTTCTAAGGTATAATATTCTATTTTTGTTGGTTCATAAGTATCTAATGACTCATCAATAAAACTAGTAATATACTCGGTCATTAAATTACTTTCTGGGAAATTACCTTGAGTATCAATTGTAAAACATTCCCTAAATTTTCTAGTGTAGCCAATTCCTTGAACTGGAGCCTCTAAGTTAAATTCATTTGTTGAGCAATTGGCGATTATTCTAAAGACATCATTTCTTTTACTACTAGAAGTTTGATTCGTATATAAAATTGACATTATTGCTTTCGCAATTAAATGGTTTTGATATCTAATAGATATGTCATCTTTAGAGGCAAAAATATTGGCTAGTTTTAACATTCTTTCAATTATCGTCAACTGTGAATGTTTATCAGCTCTAAGTAAAAGAGCCATATCATCAATATCCATAAGCCAAAGTGGAATACTTAAGATTTCACCGCCAGCTTGATTAACATTGGTCGTATAAAATTTAAAGTGTAAATTAGGATTTATTTGATTTACAGTTTGCAGTGCATTATGATATTCACCGTAAGCATCAAATATAAAGAAATTTGATCTAAATGGTAATAACTTTGGATTCGCAAAGATGTTTTGTAAAATACGAGCTACTCCACATGATTTACCACTACCACTATTACCAAATATTGCCATATGGCTACTAAATAAATCATTTATATCAACGTGGATTTTCTGTCCATCATAAAGTGGGCTTTCTCCAATAATAAATGAAGAATCATTATCTTGACCAATTAAAATACTAACTTCATCGGGATTAATTAAACGAATGTTGGAAGTAAAATTAGGTTTTCTAATAACTCCACCAACAAAATGATTGCCAGAGATTTCTCCTAGAAATCTAATTTTAATTATTTTATCACTAATATCTTCAACTTCTCCTAATATTTTCTTTTTATCATCTTCAAAAATAACGTGCATATTCATTAAATTTGTTGAAATAGCCCCCTCGCTTGGTACGGCTACATGAGCCTCAGTATCACTAATATAAAGTATTTTTCCAAACATTTTATTCCTCCTAAATTAATTTTTCTATTTCTTCTTTCTCTTTTAAATCTCTTATTATTTCTTTAATTTTCAAAGATTTTTCATATAACTTTAATTTTTCTTCGTAAAAGTTTAATTTATTTTCAGCTTCTTTTATTTGCTTATGAGCAGCGCTTCGACTCACCCCATTATTTTCACTTATTTCTGCTAAGGTTAAGTTATCAAAATAATAATCTTTAAAGTATTGTCTTTGTTTTTCAGTAAGCAGACTCTCATAATAATCATATAAATTAGTTAAATATACAATATTATCCAATAAGGCTCACCACACCATCAACAATAACTAAAAGACCAAATATAACATAAATTATGGTAAGATATTTACGGTTATAAACTGTATGATTATTATAAGCCATAGCTATTAAAGCGGCTCCAGTAACAATTTCCGCAATTGTTAAAAATATCCTATCAAACGCTGATAAAATCAGTAATACTACGACTGCCAAAACTAAAAGTAATTGAACTACTAAACCATAAGCGTTTTGTTTTGGCTCAATAGTTTGGTTTGGTTTTTTAGATTTGTTTTCTTTACTCATTTTCGTCCTCCATATCTTTAAATAGTCCATATATATACTTTTCAATATCAAAGACTCTTAAATCTTCCTTCTGCTCTCCGAGACCAACGAATTTCACTGGAATACCAGTACTATCTTTAATCGCTAAAACAATACCACCTTTGGCGGTACCATCAAGTTTAGTTAAAACTATTCCGGTAATATTAGTAATTTCTTTAAAGCTTTTTGCTTGGCTAATGCCATTTTGACCAGTTGTTGCATCAATAACAAGTAAAGTTTCATGTGGAGCGCCTTCTATCAACTTACCAATTACTTTATTTATTTTTTCTAACTCTTTCATTAAATTTACTTTATTTTGGAGTCTTCCAGCGGTGTCAATTAATAATACATCATAGTCTTCTTCTTTAGCTTTAATAGCTCCATCGTACATTACACTAACAGGATCAGCACCTTCTTTAGAAACAATATCGCAGTCATTACGAGCGGCCCACTCATTTAACTGCTGGGCAGCACCAGCTCTAAAAGTATCACCAGCTACTAATAATACTTTTTTTCCTTCATTTTGCAATTTATTTGCTATTTTTCCAATAGTTGTTGTTTTTCCAGCACCATTGACACCAACAAACAAAATAACAGTTGGACCATTTTCATTATAATTAATTTTATTAACAATAATATCATTGTTAACATAAATAACAAACATTTCATCAACAATAATATCTTGTAAATCTTTGGCGTCAGTAATATTTTCTTTTTTGACTCTTTGTTTCAACCTATCAATAATTTTCATAACCGTATTAACACCAATATCAGCCATAATAAAGATTTCTTCAAGCTCATCAAAATATTCATCATCAACTTTTTTATGATTTTTATTTAAATTCATAATTGAGGACAAAACATTGTTTCTTGTTTTTTCAAGTCCTTTTTCATATAATTCTACTTCTTCTTTTTCTTCTTTTTTTATCAAGTTTTTGAATTTTGTAAAAAATCCCATTAACCTCACCTATTTTCTATAACAATTGTACACTAAATGCTCTTTTTTATCAAGCTTTTACATGTAAATTATCTTTTAAACGGCTGGTGAACTTGTCAAAATGTAAAAAAAAGTATATAATGTAATAGTCAGTTTTTATCTTTAAAGAAAGGAGTTTATATGAATTTTAAAAAAGACGAAACTTACGTTATGGCCTTAGGTGGCCTTGGTGAAGTCGGCAAAAATATGTACATAGTAATGCATGATGATGAAATTGTTATTACTGATGCGGGTGTGATTTTCCCAGGCGATGATTTAATGGGAATTGACTATGTACTTCCAGATTTTTCTTTTTTAAAACAGAACGAAAATAAAATAAAAGGACTTTTTATTACACACGGACACGAAGACCACATTGGTGGTATTCCTTATTTATTACAAACAGTTAATATTCCGGCTATATATGCACCGAATCAAGCTGTTGGTTTAATTAAGAAAAAATTAGAGGATCGGGGAATTAAATATAATAATTTATTTGTTTATACGGAAAAAAATAAATATAAATTTAAACATTTAAGTGTGGAATTTTTTAGAACAACCCACTCTATTCCTGATTCACATGGAATGTGTATTCGCACCCCTAACGGAATTGTGGTGACTACTGGAGATTTTAAATTTGATTTAACCCCTATCGGGCCAATGTCAAACATTCATAAAATGGCAGCGATTGGTGAGGAAGGTGTCACTTTACTTTTAAGTGACAGTACAAATGCTTTAAACAGTGGTTTTAGTAATAGTGAATCAAAAGTTGACGAAACATTAGAAGAATTATTTAACAAACATGATAGTCGTATTATTATCGCAACATTTGCTTCTAATATTTATAGACTTAAACATATTGTTGACACTTGCAAAAGACATAATCGTAAAATTTGTGTATTTGGTCGTAGTATGGAAAATAACATTGAAATATCTATTGAAGGTGGTTATATTAAACACCGTAGTATCTTTGTTAGCCCAGATGAAGCTAAAAGACTTCCAGATAATCAAATTTGTTTCTTATGTACCGGAAGCCAAGGAGAACCATTAGCTGCTTTGAGTCGTATAGCTAATGGAACATTTAGACATATCAAATTAAAATCTGATGATATTGTAGTCTTTTCATCATCAGCAATTCCTGGTAACGCAATAAGTATTTCAAGAACAATAAATCGTTTATATTTAAAAGGCGTTACTGTATATACAAATTCTTCATTAGAAGATATTCATACTAGTGGGCATGGTAATGAAGAAGAACTTAAATTAATGCTTAGACTAATTAAACCAAAATACTTTATGCCATTCCACGGTGAATATAGAATGCTTAAACATCATGCAGACCTTGCAACACTATGTGATATTCCAAAAGAAAATACTTTTGTTTTAGAAAATGGTGATGTTTTAGCTATAAAAGATGGTGTAGTCTCTAAAGCAGGACATATTGTTGCCGATGATATTTATGTCGATGGTAATCGTATTGGAGATGTCAGCAATGCTGTTATGCGGGACCGTAAAATTATGGCCAATGATGGTATTGTTGTCGTTATTGCCAATATTGATTTAAAAGCTAAAAAATTATTAACTTTACCAAACATTATTACAAGAGGTTTTGTTCAAGTTAACGAAAATATTGATTTACTTAAAAAACTAGAATATATTAGTAAAGATGCAATTAACAAAGTTATAAAAACTGGCATTAATTATTCAGATGTAAAGAATGAAATTATTAATGCACTTTCTAATTATATAAATAGTCAAACTGGAAGGAAACCAATTATTTTACCAGTAATAATGGATGTTAAAAAAGAAAATAAAGTTGCTAACAAATAAAAAGATTAAACATGAACTAAATTTCAAACATTAAATAGTTTATAGTTTAATCTTTTATAATTTTGTTATTAAATATTTTAATCACTAGACATTTAAATAATTCTAAATGAGCTATATAAATAAGTTAGAGTACATTTCTTAGCACACACTACATATTATTATATGCATTTATATATCATTCATGTTATATTTCAAATGGATTATTACCAGCTTCAGCTAAATACTGACTAACTCTCTCGTTAAGACTATTTGCTAGTTCATTTTGATAAGCATAACCAAGTATATTCATTAAATACGATTCTAAACTATCTGAACTATTTCCAATTTTCCCTTTAGCCAAGGAAAGAGTAACGGTATTAATTTCATCATTGTTAACATAAGTATCTAAATATTTGTCAATAATACTAGCCGCCTTAATTTTAGCCATATAAGCTGTAGCAACTATTTTGTTTTCATCTGTTTCTTCTTCTAAATTAATACCAGCACGATCAATAAGTGCCATTTGTAAACTCGTCAAATCGTTAAAATATTGTAAATAATAATAGCTTTTATAAGTTATAACCAAATCATACCGACCATTACTTTCAGAAATACTTTCAATATTATATTCAAAATTATCTTTTATTTTATTTTCTAAATTATCTGCTAATTCAGAAGCAACATTAACATAATTATCCAAACTATAATTTTTAATTATTTCACTTTCTGGTGTGGTGCGTAAAAATGAATCTTTACCTGTCATAATGTCCTCATCAAAAAAGTTTTTGTTTCCAAATAAAGTCATTAATTCTTCTTTTGTTCCACCTTCAATAAGTGCTTGATTTAATTTTTTAACATATTCTTCGGCCTCGCCTGCACTATTAATAGTATTTTCTTCCGCTTTTTCATTATCATTATTAAAAATAATAAATATCACAACACAAAGTAAAATCACAATAATCGGTATAATTATTTTTAAAATCTTATTCATAAGTTTTCTCCTTTTAATTTCTTACTGTTACTGATTTACATACCCCGCCGTTAGTACACAATCTAACAACAATACTTGACTGGGCAAATGATCTAGAAAAATATATATTATTCGAGTTAAATTTGACATAACCACAGCGACTTCTACTGCCAAATGGAAGATTACCATTATTCCAAGTACAATAATTAGTAATATATGGTGTAGAATACTTTAACGAAAATGAACCACGATTTATACCAGTATTAGCCCCGGACCACCAGAAACGCCATAATCTATCATTCCAATAATTTGTTCCTGGCACATTACAGTCACCACTACAATCTCTATTTGCATATAACCTAAAATTAGAGTCTTTTACAATATGAACTTTACCAGCACTTTTATATGTACTATTACCAGCATTATCATAAGCATAAATGTATACTGTTCTATTTTGTTCTGCTGTCCATGTACCTTTGACTTCAGTAGCCGTCTTTTGAGACCAGTCATTGTATTCCGTTCCGGTTGTACTATATCTGTAACTAATTCGGTTCATTTCAGAAGTAGCATCACTAGCTTTCGCACTTATAGTAACATTACTACCGGTTTGATTTCCGCCACTAGAGTTAGTTACTGAGGTAATTGTTGGACTGGTTGAATCTTTCTTGAAGGAAACGGAACATTTATTTGTATTACCTACCCCATCTTTTACATATCCATAATATGTTATATCCTTCCCATCAGCACTATGGATTACACTAGCACTAGAATTATATGTTGCCGTAGAAGAAGTTGTGATTCCATAATCCGTTAAATTACTACCACCACTATCACTGCTTGTCATTCTAATAGTTACATTACTATTATACCAATCATTTTCACCCTTAGTACCAGAAATAATACTCAAATTACAGTCTGGGGCGGTTTTATCTAACACATCAACAATTGAATAATATGGATCATCATTACTAACATTAATGTTAGCGCCACTTTTAACAGTAGCTACTTTAGCATCTTTATCGGTGTTCCAACCAAGCATATTAGTTCCGGCCACACTAGTTAAGGTTGGTGCCGTTATAGTACAATTCTTTTCGTTGTTATACATAGTACAGCTAGCTTTATCTTTATCAGCTTTCGCAATTACTGTATCTTGGTGTTTTTGAACAATAAAGTCAATATCTAAATCTTTTTTATAAATCGCATATAATGTTACATCACTAGTCGGCATCGTATATTCTTCAAAACTACTATGAGCATTTGGATTTGTATTCCAACCAACAAAATCATATCCCCTTTTATTTTTTCCTTCTATCAAAGTTACTGAATCACCCGGTAAATAATAGGCATATTGCTGTCCGCCACCTTTATTATTTGTTTCAAAATCAAAAGTTATCTTTCTATCTAGCCCAATACCCTCATCACATGGTATTTCTTGGAAATTATAATAATATACACCTTCATTATTAGCTATAACAACACTGCCATTGGCATATTCATCTGGTACATTATTATCTAAATACCCTTCTTGCACCAAAAGTCCAACACTAATACAAATTGAATTTCCTTTCTCAGGGAGATAGTTTTTATTGTCGCTAGCCCAGTTTTCAGCAGCCATTTCTATGCTTTCTTCATTTTGCATCACCGCAGCCTCTGAACCCTCTCTTACATTATTAGTCACCAAAGGAATAATTATTAACATAATAGCCGCTAATATAACAATTACCGCTAGAAGTTCTATTAAAGTAAATCCTTTATTATTCTTTTTCACACCCATCACCATTTCTAATTCTGTTTTTTTAATCTATTTTTATATTTCTAATCATTAAAGATAACCTCAAAAGAGATTTTGTCAATACTTTCAATCTGATAGCCTAAGGAAAAATTGGTTTTATTACCAGCTAATAACACTTGATTATATTCTAGTTCAATTTCATCATTTATTTTTTCTTTGTTCCTAATTTTAACAATAATTGACTTAATATCAAGATTTTCCTCTAAAGTATTTAACATCGTTATATTAATCTGATTGCCGTCAGTCTGAGGCTCAAATTTCAAACCGGAAATAGTAAAATCCTCCATTTGATTATTTTGAATAGTAAATGATTTTGTATTGGCATTAGCAAAAAAATTCATATAAATAAAAATACCTAAAATAACCAAAATAATAGTGCCAATTATAATAAAAATTACTCGGTCATTTTTTTTCTCATGTTTTGTTTTGTTATCCTTAGTCAAATCAATTCCTCCTCAAATAATATATACCTACCATTGTACTTATCTATTATATACATAATTATACATCATTTTTTAAAACTTTGTCAATTAAAATTCTTTTTGTTAATTTAAATTTGAAGTGCAACAAAAGTGCATTGAAAAAGACACATGAATAATCTATAATATCTATTCGCAACAAACAGAAAGGAAAATTCATATGTCTAATACAAATAATACACTAAAAAG
>CALVRP010000076.1 GCA_944358665.1 uncultured Bacilli bacterium | reverse complement strand
AAATACTCTGAAGGAAGTGATAATATGGTTATAGTAGATGCTGGGCATCAAAGGTACTTTTTAACAAGGTATATAAAATAAAGAAATATAAAAGTTTGAGCTGACAATAAGAGTTAGTTTTTTGAATGCTTAAATTTATTTCCTTTTATGAATTAATTAGAAGTAAAAGAAGGAGGAATATTAAATGATACAGGGTAAAGTAATTGCAATTGCAAATCAGAAAGGTGGTGTTGGAAAAACAACCACAACTTTTAATTTAGGCGTTGCATTAGCGAAAGAAAATAAAAAAGTTCTCCTTGTTGATGCAGACCCTCAAGGTGATTTAACGACTTGTATGGGGTGGTATAAACAAGATGAAATTCCAATAACTTTAGCTGACTTAATGGAGCAATCTATGAATGATGAAGATATTAGATTAAATGATGCGATATTACATCATGATGAAAAAATAGATCTAATACCATCTAATTTAGACTTATCAGCATTAGAAATGTCTTTGGTAAATGCAATGAGTAGAGAATATACATTAAAAAATTGTTTAGAATCATTAAAAGGAAAGTATGATTATATAATTATAGATTGTATGCCAAGTTTAGAAATGCTTACAATTAATGCACTTGCTTGTGCCAATAGTGTTATTATACCTGTTCAAAGTCAATTTTTAGCCGCTAAAGGTATGACTCATCTAATTAATACAATTTCGAGGGTTAAAAGGCGAATTAATCCTGATTTAAAAATAGATGGAATTTTATTTACTTTAGTTGATGAGCGTACAAACTTATCAAGAACTGTAAAATATCAGTTACAAAAAGAATATGGGGATCATATAAAAATTTATAATGCACATATTCCCTTAGCTATTAAGACAGCGGAATCTACATCTCATGGTCAAAGTATTTTTACTTACTATAGAAATAGTAAAGTTGCTGATGCATATTCATCCTTTGCAAAGGAGGTATTAAATAGTGGAAAAGAATTATCAAAAAATGCCTTTACCAAAGTTAGATGATTTATTCACTACTGAAGAAGAAAGAAAAAATGATAAGTTGGAAAAAGTGGTTGATATTGATTTATCTTTAATAGATGACTTTCCAAATCATCCATTTAAAGTTACTAATAATGAAGAGATGAAAAGAATAACAAATAGTATTAAGGAGAATGGTGTATTATCTCCAGTTTTAGTTAGAAAAAAACAGAATGGAAGGTATGAAATGATATCAGGCCATAGAAGAAAAATGGCAAGTGAGCTAGCAAATAAAACTAACATCCCATGTATTATTAGAAAATTAACAGATGAAGAGGCAACTGTTATAATGGTTGATAGTAATATGCAAAGGGAACATATTTTACCAAGTGAAAGAGCGTTTGCTTATAAAATGAAATTAGATGCCATGAAAAGACAAGGTTTTAGAAATGATTTAACTTCTGACCAAGTTGGGGAGAAGTTGACATCAGTTGATAAATTATCGAATGATAGTGAAGACAGTACATCGCAGATTCAAAGATATATACGTCTTACCAATTTAATTAGTCCGTTACTAGAAATGGTTGATAAGGGACAAATAGCATTTTCTCCAGCAGTAGAAATATCTTTCATTTCCAAAGAAGCGCAAAAATGGTTATTCAATAGTATAGAACGTAACCAATCAACTCCTTCGTTATCTCAAGCTCAAGAAATTAAATGTTTAAGTAAAGATGGTTTGCTAAGTGCTGATAAGATTGATGATATATTATCTAGAGAAAAGCCTAATCAGGTCGAAAAGTTAAAAATAGAAATGAGAAGTTTAAAATCAAAGATGCCTAAAAGTATTCCAATAACACAATATAAAGAATATATTTTTAGAGCTTTAGATTATTATAATAAACATTTGCAAAGAGATAATTCAAGGGAAAGATAGTGGGAGTATATATTACTGTTTTCCCTCCTTACAATCCTCCCTTGTATTATTACTATCTATTATTTACTTACTGAAAAAAGTATATATAGTATTGAAAAACAGAAAATTTAATGATATGGTGAAAGAAAGAGGAGAAAGTAAAGATGAAGAAAAAACTTTTAATTTCGATAGTGGTTATAATCATTTTAATCGTAATAGGTGTTTTGATTTTTGTTTTTTGGAATAATGATACAAGTTCAAAAGAATCAAAGAAGAACAAAGAGAAAAAGATAACTACGACGACAAGTAAAAATGATGAATTTGTTGAAGAGGTCATTGATCAAAGCAATCAAGATGCTGAATCTGAAGAGGAAAATAGCATCATAACTACAACAAAGAAAGCTAATAGTTCTAATAGTAATGAAAATAAAACGACAAAAACACAATTAAATACTAAAACAACAAGAACAACAACTACTAGAAGCACTGTACATACAACTACAACCACTTCTAAAAAATGTGTCGAAAAACAATTTTCTTCTCCGTTTTTTAGAGGAGATTTTAAAAATAGTGAGTCATCATGCCATTCAACAGGAACAAACTATGTTTCAAGATCACATAGTAATCATTCATACGAATGTGAATCTGAAGTTGATGACTGTGGAACAACATGGTGGATGTTAATAATGTATGATGAAAACGGTAATTCGTATTATTATAAAAATTTTGATAGTTTATATCCACAGTATTAAAAAGGAGGAAATAATGAATAAAATTATAAAAAAGATTTTAACGCAGGTAATTTTACCTGTTTTTTTATTGGGATTTTTATTTATACCTAATAGTAACGTAGAAGCTGCGGTAGCAGATGATTCGTTTTATGTCACATGGTTAGATAATATCTATTTTACAAAATTTAAAGATGGTGTTCAGCGTTCTGAAAGAGCAAGGTTGTTGCGTAGATCGAGCGATGGTCAATTTGTTTACTGTATTCAACCTGGAGTTAATTTAATTGAAGGTCATTTAATGCCGGGTTATGATAGTAATCAAGATGCTTGGGCTGGTATGACACAAGATGGATGGACAAGAATAAAACGTTTAGTTTATTACGGTTATGGTTATAAAGATAGGACCGATCCAAAATGGTATGCAGTAACACAGTATCTTATATGGCAAACCCATACATTAGGCTGGGATACGTATTTTACTGATTCATTTAAAGGTAATATAATTTATCCTTTTCAAGATGAAATAAATCAATTAAATGCCGATGTAGAAGCTCACTTGACAAGACCAAGTTTTAATGGTCAAAGTTTTGAAATGAATGTGGGTGAAACATTAGAGCTAGTTGATACAAATAATGTTTTATCTAATTATGAGTTGGTAAATGATGGTGGAGTTGATGTAAAGATAGAGGGTAATAAGCTAATTGTTAACACTGATAAAAAGAATGATGTTAAGATAAAACTCTCTAAAAAACTTGAAAACTTTGCGACAGCACCAATAGTTTATGTCGATAATATCAGTCAAAATGTTATGACAAAAGGTTTTCTTGATCCGGTTTATTCTGAATTTAAAATTAATATTCATGGAGGTAAAGTAGAAGTTACTAAAGTGGATAAGGACACTGGTGTAAATGAGCCTCAAGGCGCTGAGTCATCTTTGAAAGGTGCCACTTATGGAATCTATAATATGAAAGATGAAAAGGTAGGAACTATAGTTACAGATGAAAATGGAAAGGTTACTAGTTCTGAGTTGCCGTCTTTAGGGCGTTATTATTTACTTGAAGAATCTGCTAGTGAAGGTTATCTTGTTTCAAATGAGAAGTATTATTTTGAAATCACAAGTGACAATATCTTCCCAGAAATAACTGTATATGAAAAAGTTATAAATCGTGACTTTGAATTTACTAAAGTTTATGCAGATGATAATACTGGTATAATGACTCCAGAACCAAATGTTGAATTTGGCTTTTACGATATAAATGGTGAATTAGTAGCTAAGGAAAAAACAGATTCGGATGGAAGAATTAAAGTAAATTTAGTTTATGGTACTTACACGGTTAAACAATTAATAACAACGCCTAATCATGAAAAAGTAGAGGATTTTATTATTAAAGTTGAAAATATTGGGAAAACAGTATATAAAGTAATTGCAAATGCTGAAATTAAAGCCAAATTAAAGTTAGTTAAAATAGATAGTGAATCTGGTAAAACTCTTAATTTAAGTGGCATTAAATTTAAGATATTTGATATAAACAAAAATGAATATGTTTGTCAAAATATAACCTATCCTACAACTGAAAAAGTATGTGTATTTCAGACAGATAAAAATGGTGAATTCGTAACACCATATAAATTGTCTTCTGGTAAGTATAGAATTGAAGAAATAGACCAAGAAATAAATGGTTATTTATGGAACAGTGAACCTTTTGAGTTTGAAGTCGGAGATGATTCCGAACTTATTAATGATGAAGATTATGGTGTTATGGTATTAGTAAAATTTGCTAATAAACAAGTTAAAGGACAAGTTATTATTAATAAATTAGCTGAAAAATTAGTAATAGAAAATGATAGTTACCATTATGAAAAAGTTAATCTTGAGGGCGCGGAATTTAATATTTATGCGGCTGATAATATTATTACCAAAGATGGTATTACTCATTATAAGAAGGATGAGTTGGTTGCGACTATAAAATCTGATGAAAATGGTTTGGCTAAATTAGATGACATGTATTTAGGAAAATATTATATAAA
>CALVRP010000075.1 GCA_944358665.1 uncultured Bacilli bacterium | reverse complement strand
CTCGTATGGTTGTATTCTTAAACAAATGTGATATGGTTGATGATGAAGAACTTTTAGACTTAGTTGAAATGGAAGTTCGTGAATTATTAACTGAATATGGTTACGATGGAGATAATACTCCAATCATTAGAGGTTCAGCTCTTAAAGCTCTTGAAGGCGACAAAGCTTATGAAGAAAAAATTGTTGAACTTATGGATGCAGTTGACAATTGGATTGAAACTCCAGAAAGAGATACTGATAAACCATTCTTAATGCCAGTTGAAGACGTATTTACTATTACTGGTCGTGGTACAGTTGCTACTGGTAGAGTAGAACGTGGTCAATTAAAACTTAACGATGAAGTTGAAATCGTTGGTATTAAAGAAACTAAGAAAACAGTTGTTACAGGAATTGAAATGTTTAGAAAACAACTTGACTATGCTGAAGCAGGAGACAATGCTGGATTATTACTTCGTGGTATTGCTCGTGACGAAATTGAACGTGGTCAAGTAATCGCTAAACCTGGATCAGTTACTCCACATACTAAATTCAAAGCTCAAGTTTATGTACTTAGCAAAGAAGAAGGTGGAAGACATACTCCATTCTTTAGTAACTATCGTCCACAATTCTATTTCCGTACAACAGATGTTACTGGTGTTATTGAACTTCCAGAAGGTGTTGAAATGGTAATGCCTGGTGACAATGTTGAAATGACCGTTGACTTAATTCACCCAATCGCTATTGAAAATGGAACTAAATTCTCAATCCGTGAAGGTGGTAGAACTGTTGGAGCCGGAACTGTTTCAGAAGTTATTAAATAATTAAAGATATCAAAAAGACTGAAGATTTATTCTTCAGTTTTTTAATTGACTTTAATTCTTTTTTCTTATATACTAAAAGTAGATAGGAGAAGAGGAATGAAAGCGAGAGAATTTTTTCGGAAAACTTTAGTACTATTAGTATTAGTAATGATTCCCATTAGTGTAAATGCTTTGGCTAATGAAACTGAATATAAAGTATATGATGATAACAATAATTATGAATTTTCATGTACGTTAGGTGATGTTGGTGATGTAGATGATCATATAGATTATGAGCTTCAGGTTTGTATTGCCGATAATAAAAAAATTGAACCTGATAGAGTTACCATTAACAGAGTAAATGATATTGTTTATTATGATATCGAGTATGGAACTGGTATTTTAAAATGGAATGGAGATGTTGATACCAATTGGTATGATGAAAATAGTTCAGTATATTATATAAAAAATGCTAAAGAATTAGCGGGTTTAGCGTATCTAGTAAATACTGGTAATACTTTTACTGATAAAACAGTAAAACTAGCTAGTGATATTGATTTATCTGGATATAACTGGGTACCTATTGGTAAAAATTATACTTATCCATTTAAAGGTGATTTTGATGGCCAAGGATATTCTATTAATAATTTAAGTTTTGAAATTTATGATGATTTTAATTATTATGGATTGTTTGGTTATGTAACTGATGGAATAGTAAAAAATATAAATGTTAGTTTGGACGTTAATTTTGATTATGAAACTGATAAAGATCTTTATATTGCTGGCGTTAGTGGTTATTCATCAAGTGCAACATTCGATTCTATAGTTACGACTGGAAAGATAAATATTGATATAGATAATGCAATTGTGGCATCAATTGTGGGAACTGGTTATCTAGATATTAAAAATTGTCAGTCTTATGTAAATATTACATCTTCGGCTTTTAATGTTGCGGGAATAGTTGGTTCCGCCCAGAGTATTTCAGCGACCAATTGTGTTAATTTTGGAAATTTGCATTCAACAAATTCTAGTAGCGATGCAAGAGTTGCCGGAATTACATCATGGGTATATGGCGGAAGTTTTGCGTATTCTATTAATTATGGAACAATTACTGCCGACAACAATATTTTAAAAGGTTCAATTTTGGGTTTTTCTGGTTATGGAGGCGAATCTTTTAATCATGTATATACCCAAGATAACATTAATATTTTATCTGGCGAATTGGGTAATGCAAGTGAGCAAATTACGGCGGATAATATAAATGAAATTTTAAACATTTTAAATCAAAGTGGGAACTGGCAAATTGTTGATAATAAAATTGTTAATGTTTTAGATGATGTAAATGTTTATAATATAAATATTATTAGTAATCATGGTAATGTATATTATAGTGGTAAAGATAATACTATTGTAATAAAAGTTCTTGCTGATAAAGGATATAAAGTAGATACTATTAATGTATACGACAGTAATAATCAAAAAATTGAAGTAAATAATAATGAATTTGTTATGCCAAATAGTGATGTTACTATAAATGTATCTTTTAAACCATTTACTTATCAATTTACTAGTGGTGAAAATGAAATTTATCAAGGCGATGATTTAGTATTTACTTTAGATGGTGAATATGATTTGATAGATAAAGTTTTAATTAATAATCAAGAATTAGATTCTAAAAATTATGTAATTAGTGACAGTTCTGTAACGTTAAAAAATGAGTATTTAAAAACACTTGCTGCTGGTATATATGAAATTACTGTGATATATACTAATGGTATGAGTGATACTACAACATTCACGATTGAAAAAGAAAATGGTGTTCAAGAAGATGACCAAAGCGATTTAGAAAATAATCAGAGTGATTTAGAGAATAATCAAAGTGTTTTAGAGGATAAAGCGGATAACCCAAAAACATCTGATGGAATATTATTTTATATAATATTTGGCTTAATATCTTTAATTGGACTTGTAAGTACGGGGATTTATTTAAAAAAATATAATTAAAAAGGCTGAAGATTTATTCTTCAGTTTTTTGATGTTTTAAAAAAATTATAACTAATTATTTTGTCTATTATTAAGAATTTACTTTTTCTTTTGTTTTTTCATTATTATCCATATTTGCCAAAGCATATTCGCAGGCTTGAATGACAAATCCAGAAAATGATACGTTTTTTGAAACAATGGCTTTTTCAATTTTATTAATTAATTTTAAAGGAAATCTAATTGTTTTATTTTCAGTTTCTTTTTTATCTGATTTTATTTGAAAGCTCATTTTATCTCCTCCTTTTAATTATTGTAGTACATCTAAAGCATAAATAAAGCATTGCAAAAACATTGCCATTGGCAATGCTGTAAAATTTTATTGAAAGATTTATACTTATTATAGGTATAGACGAGGTAGGTGGTAGTATGAGGCGGGCCAAAAGAAATAAAATAATAATATTTATATTAATAGGAATGGTATGTATGATGGGAGTGGGATACGCAGCATTTCAGACACAGTTAGATATTAAGGGAAGTACGGAAATAAGTAGTGAATGGAATATAAAAATAATAAGCGCGGAAGTTAGTGATACTGGAGGATCAGGTGAAAACGTAAAAAATACTTATACAGATCTAACAGCAAACTTAGAAGCTAATTTATATAGTAAAGGAGACTATGTAGAATACAATGTTATAGTAGAAAATGCCGGAACCTTTGATGCGAAATTAGATACATTAGGAATAACTAATAGTAATAATGAAGCAGTAAAAATAACAAGTACAGGACTAGTAAAAGGACAGTCTCTTTATAAAGGAGAAACAGCTACCTTAACAGTAAGAATAGAATATAATCCAAACTATGAAGGAGATGCATCAGGAACCAGTGGAGAGACCACAATAGATTTAGGCTTTGTTCAAAATAGTGAAGGAACGATAGAACCAACAGTAGATCATTTAGTAACATATGACTACACTACAAATGGCGGAGAAAGTACGACCGCCGAGAATGAATATGTTGCTGAAGGAGAAAGTATCAACTTAAGTTATACGGCCACAAAGAAAAATTATGAGTTTATTGGCTGGAATACAAATCAGGGAGCCTCAGAAGGTTTAAGTGATTTAACGATGGGAACAAGTGATATCACGTTATATGCGATATTCGAAGAAAGAATCCCACCAGAAATAAATCTATCAATTGGTGATAATGTAGAAGGAGAAAATGGATGGTATAAAGGATTAGATATAAATGTTGAAGTTACTGATAATGAGAGTGTAAAAGAAGCTTTATATTGTACAACAACATCAGAAACATGTACACCAAATAAAGAATTAGAGATAACAAATAATAAAGGAACAATTCAATTAGAAAGTAATTCTAACAATCAAAAAGTATGTGTACAAGCTACTGATACAGTTGGAAATGAAAGTACAGAATGCAGTGATAATTATAAAGTAGATGGGACAGTACCAGAAATATCAAATATGATAGTAACGCCAGATGATGATACCATGACAATAGAGATAGAGTCTAGTGACTCAGAGAGCGGGTTATATAAATATTATTTCAGTAAAGATAGTGGAGATAGTTATATAGAAAGTGATAATCCAAATTATACTTTTACATCATTAGAAGAAGGAGATTATTTAGTAACAGCTTACGTAGAAGATAATGCTGGTAATATATCAGAAATACAAGCTAAAAATACAACCATAAGATATGCCGCATTCTGCCAGCATAATGATATAACTGATTTAGGTGATTGTATAATTGCTACCGAAGCTGGAAATGAAACGGATATTGAACTTGCTAAATCAGAAATAGAAGCAAAAGGAGAACCAAATTTTAACACAATAAGCCCAAGTATTGTATATAATGAGGTACATGCAACATCAATAACTACTGTCAATAGAACAACATACTTTAAAATTGGTACTGGTTATACTTTTGATTCTAACACCGGTATGTATTATTTTACTGAATATCAGTACCTAAATCCATTAACAATAGATTATACAACTGGGGATTATTATACATTCTCAGGGACTAATGATGGTGGTGGTACTACGATGTATAAAATCACTGGAGTTACAGCAATTACAAATAGTAGCACGGAACAAGAGTCATATATTTTAACAACATATGAGTACACTCAAACTCCAGCAAGTTATGATACATCTGATGTCGGATTATATGCTGGAAGCGATAATGCTGGTACTACCTATTATTACCGCGGTTCCGTTGGCGGTAATTATGTAAAATTTAATGATATGTACTGGCGAATAATCAGAGTAAATGGTGATGGTTCTGTTAGAATGATATATGATGGAACGAGTGCTCATGCCAATGGAGAAGCAAGTAGTAATAGACAAGTAGGGGCCTCAGCTTTCAATTCATATATCAATGACAACGCGTATGTTGGATATATGTATGGTAATGTTAATGATTTTGAACAAACAGATAGTGAAAGTACTACCTTTACATATAACAGCTTATCCAGCTCCGCTAATTATTATTTTGGGACAAGCTACACCTTTAATGAAAATACAAGAAGTTATACTTTATCCGGTGATTTGCATACCGGAAAAATAAGTAGCGATGAAGTTGGATATTATACATGCTTTTCAACATCAAGTACAGGGTCATGTCAAAGACTATTCTATACAACCAAATATAATAGCAGTACATCAATGACAGTAAGTGCCAGAGGCTATGGTTCTACATCCTTAGAAGGAGCGCATTCAAACGTGACTGATAGTACGATGAAAGACTATTTAGATAGTTGGTATAGTAGTAATATGACAGAGGTAGATGATAAAATATCTAAAGGTGCCGTGTTCTGTAATAACCGAAATAAATCAAGTAAAAGTAGTGGAACATATACTAATACCGGATATGGTATAACACCAACAATGTATGGGTATGAAAGAGTTTATAATTGGGCCAGTCAAGGCAAATTAGATCCAACGTTGATGTGTGAAACAAATGATAGTTTTAGTGTAAATAAAGGAAATCAGAAATTAACTTATCCAATCGGATTAATTACTGCCGATGAAGTCAACATGGCTGGTGGTATGACTTATATGGCAAATTCACTTTATTATTTGTATACAGGGACTACATACTGGACCATGTCGCCGGCTGCATTTCTTTACCTGTTTCATAGTCGTGAAATTGATGTTTTTTCGTCTGGTTTGTTAAATTATCATGCCACTTCTAATAGCTCCGGTGTCCGCCCAGTTATCAATCTAGACACAAATAATATAACATTCACGGGTAGTGGTACCATGCAAGACCCATTTGTTATATCTTAAATTAATAAAATAAAAATTAAATAAAAGTAAATAATAAATACACGGCCTATCTTATTTTCCCGTCTCAGAGATAGGCCGTGCTTTTTATATGAAAAAATAGAGAATTTTGTTTCTCTATTTTTTAAACATATTACTAATATCTTTAGAATTACGATACATGAAATATAATGGCCTATTAGTTATTAATTCAAAATCACCAGCATATTCAATTACTTTAGGATTGAAATTTAATTTAAATTCATTAAGGCCATTATATTTACTAGGTTTAGTTATATTACTAATGCCACCTAGATTAAATTTTTTAAAACCTAATTTAGAATATCTAATCATTAATTTCCAAAGTAATAAATGTTTACCACTAAAGTGTTTATATTTATTATCCATACCATCCATTATTAAATATATTTCATCTTTCCATTTAATAATTAAAGCTGATGATAAGATTATACCATTTGGGTTTGCTTTTAAATATTCTGTAGCGAGGACAAGCTGTCTTTTATATTGTTCAAACATGTTATCGATATGAATTTTCTTACTTAATAGTTTTTCATTTCTTACTGGACTTTTAATAATTTTAACATTGATTTCTTTACTTAGTTTTTCATATTTATTATATAGCTGTTGGGTAACTTTTAAATATTGAGTTGTATCTAATTTACTATAGTAAAAATCAATTAATTTATCTGTACCAAAAAAATCATATAAATCTTCAAAATATTTTAGATCTCTTGGATATTTGTTTTTTGTTTGTAAATATAAATATTCAAGATTTTTTTTATTACCATGAAATATTTTAATACCATCTCTTTCGGCTTTTCTTATTTTTGTTCTAAATGATTTATCGATATTCGCAAATATTTTGGTATAAGGTAAATCAAGGTTGACTATTGCTTCAAATCTTGGTTTTAAAGCCTCAAAGTAATTGTTATAACCTAAATGATAATATCCTAATTTTGTTAAATTTTCAAAGATGTTATTATAGTTTATATTTTGGTTAATTATTTCACCGTTATTATTATAAATATTTTTAATAATTAATGGATTGATTTTAATTGCAACAATGTCTTTTTTTCCTAAGAATTTTTTTAGTAATTTAGTAAAAGTTTCGACAAGGCTAAAGTTATTATAATCGATTAAAAAGCCACGAGGAGCGAAGGCATATCTAAAACCATTAATTTTTTGAACAATAATTAAACTAGCGGCTTTTAAAACATTGCCATCCATTAAACCAACAAAAAGTGCATCACCATTATGTTCGTTCATTGTAAAAGCATAATAAGTTGTTTGAAATATTGATGATGGTTCAAAGTTTTGACAAAAATTTTTGAATTCTTCATTATTAAGTTGTTTAATGGTCATTTTTAGCCTCCTTATCACTTCATTATTATAGCATATTCCCTCTAAAAAATAAACTATTATATGTTTACTTTTATCTTGAGATTTTACTGCAAATTATGCCGAAAAAACATATTCATAAAATATATATTTTTTTAATATATTTATATGGGTGAAGAAAATGAATAAAGTAGGCATACCTAGAGGGATTTTTTATTACTATTATAAAGATATTTGGACAAACTTTTTTGATGCTTTAGATGTTCCATATATAATAAGTCCTAAAACTAATAAAAAAATTATGAAACTCGGTGTTAAACATTCGAATGATGAAATGTGTTTATCGATGAAGGTATATATGGGACATTTGTTTTATTTGAAAGATAAGTGTGATTATTTATTAGTTCCAAGAATTGATAACTTCAAATGTAATAATCAAACTTGTACTAACTTTTTAGCGCTTTATGATATTGTAAGTAATGTGGTAGATAACCCCATCTTAAATTATAATATTGATTTAGAGAAAAACAAAAACTTAAAAAAAGGTTTATATGATATTGGTTTCAAACTCGGAAAAAGTAAAAAAGAAATAAAAAAAGCTTACAAATATGCGCTTAAAGAATATAAGGATAGAAGAAAAGCTGGAATAAAGAAAAATATTAAAAATTTAGAAAGTGAAAAAATAAAAATATTAATTGTTTCTCATCCTTATAATACTTATGATGAGATGATAGGGGCGGATATTATTAAATATTTAGAAAGTAATGATATAAAACTTATATATAGTGATAAATTTAGTAGTAAAGAGGTAAATAAACTTAGTCTTAAATATTCTAAAGATATATATTTTAAATATAATAAAGATAATATTGGGGCACTTAAATACTCAGAGGATAAAATTGATGGGGTTATTTTTCTTTCGTCATTTCCTTGTGGGCCAGATAGTATTGCGAATGAGTTAGTAATGCGGAAAATAAATTTGCCATATTTAAATTTAATTGTCGATGATTCATCAGGTTTTGCGGGAATGGAAACGAGACTAGAAAGTTTTATTGATATGTTAGGAGAAAGACATGAATAAAATATCTTATCCTTTAATTGGTGATTATGGTGTTCCCGCACAGTATTTACTTTCGCATATTTTTAAGGATCAAATAGTTGTACCACCGCCAATTACCAGTAAAACAATTGAACTTGGGGTTAAATATAGTCCAGACTTTGTTTGTACACCATTTAAGTATACTTTAGGAACGATGATTGAATCAGCTGACAAAGGAGCAAATATTTTAATTCAATTAGGAGGTGGCTGCCGCTATGGTTATTATGCGGAGCTGCAAGAAAAAATTCTTCATGATTTAGGTTATGATGTTAAGGTTATCAATTTAATTACTAAAGGAAAACCGGAATTAAAAAGAATTCTTGGTTCATTTAAAAATATTAATGTCAAATTTAGGAAAAGTAAACTTGTATACTATGGTTTTATTACAATGAAAATGCTTCAGTATATGGATAAGGTTGATGATTATATTAGAGCAAATATTGCTTTTGAGGTCGAAAAAGGAAGTTTTGATTTATTAAGAGATGAAATGCTGGAAAAATTTAAAGAAACTAAAGGGTTTACTAATTTATATAAAATATATAAATATTATTTTAAACAGATAAAAAAAGTAGAAGTTCATAAACCCGATAATCCACTTAAGATTGGGGTTATTGGTGAATTATACACGCTTATGGAACCTTTTGCGAATGGATATTTAGAAAAAGATTTAGCAAACAATAATATCGAGATAAAAAGATTTACGACCGCAACATATTTACTTTTGAAAAAAAAGAAAATTATGAAAAGAGCATTTAGAAAAAATAAAGTTATTAAATATCATTTAGGTGCTGATGGAGCCGATAATGTTATGAATACTAAGTGGCTTTGTAATCATGGTTATGATGGAATTATTCATATAAAATCAGCGTTCTGTACTCCAGAGATTGGAGCTATGCCGATAATTAGTAAAATTGCCGGAGAAAAGGATGTGCCGGTATTGTTTTTAACCTTTGATGCAAATACTTCAGAAATTGGTGTTAAAACAAGACTAGAAGCTTTTTATGATATGTTAGAAATGAGGAAAAATAAATGAAAGATTGTTATTTAGGGGTTGATATTGGTTCGATATCAACTAAAGGAGTTATTATTGATGATAATAATAATATAATTGCCGAGGAATATATCTGGACAGAAGCTAGTCCTGTAGAGGCTGTTCGTAAACTTGTTAAAATTTTAGATGAAAAATTACCAAGTGGTTATGTAGTAAAAGGTATTGGAACAACCGGAAGCGCCAGGAAATTAATTGGTTTATTGCTTAAAGCTAATGTTGTTAAGAATGAAATAACGGCTCACGCTATTGGAACGGTTACTTTTTATCCGGATGTGCGAACTATCTTAGAAATTGGTGGTCAAGATTCCAAAATAATTTTAATTAAAAATGGTATTATTACTAATTATGCGATGAATACTTTATGTGCGGCGGGGACAGGAGCCTTTTTATCGAGTCAAGCAAAAAGACTAGGACTTGATGTTAAAGATTTTGGTGAGTATGCGTTAAAAAGTGATAATCCGGTAAAAATTGCGGCTCGTTGTACAGTTTTTGCAGAATCTGATTTAGTTCATAAGGCCCAAGCTGGTTATGAAAAAAAAGATATTATTGCTGGACTTTGTAAAAGTGTTGTCATGAATTATTTAAATAATGTCGGTAAAGGAAAAAAAATAGTAGGACCAATTATCTTCCAAGGTGGGGTTAGTAAGAATAAAGGTGTTATTAAATACTTTGAAGAAATTTTAGGCCAAAAAGTGATAGTTCCTGAGAATAGTCATTTAATGGGAGCCATTGGTATTGCTATTTTAGCTCGTAAAAATAAAACTGGTCATACTTATTCTTTAGAACTTGAAGATACTGAGTTTCATACTAAAGGATTTGAATGTAATCGTTGCGCCAATAATTGTGAACTTTTAAAAATATATCGTAATAATAAAATAGTTGATTCTTGGGGAAGTAAATGTGGTAAATATTAAAAGCTAGAATTTTTTCTAGCTTTTATCGGTTATAACGCTTATTAAATTTTTCGATTTGACTCATATTACTACTAACAGTTAATTGTTTCTTTTTTGGTGGCATTTTTAAGTTTTCTTCTTTAGCGGTTTCCTGCGGAAAAGAAAAGAGAACGGTATTTTCACTAATAGTAAATATTTTACTATTAATTAATAAGTTTTCAAAATATCCTTCTTTAATAATGCCATTTTTATCTAAAGTTAGTTTCATGATAATAGCCCCTGGTGTTTTTTGTTTTTGATTAAAACAAAGATCACTTAAAGTGGGAATATTTACTAAGAAAGAATCTTCTTTTTCGGTGAAAGCCATTTTATGATGATGGCCACAAAGGACTAATTTATTAGTAACTGGGTGAAAAGGTAAACTAGTAATTTTATGATTAACAATAATTTGGTCATTACCAAGATTAATTATACCAAGCCCATAACCTAATCCAATAAAATCAGGTCGCATATGTTCGAAAGCGGTTTTAACACATCTTCCCGTTTTTTGTAGAGCGTCATAATCGTGATTACCAAAACAAATAAGGTTTAAAATATTTTTATCAAAAGGATGGTTTTTAATTGTAAATTCTATTTGTTTATTAGGAGCAGTAATAATTTGATTACCTCTACTAGAAGGTCCGTCAATAATATCACCAGCATTAATAATAATGTGAATGCCTTTTTTTACACATAAATCATATATGTCATATAAATAATTTATATTTTGTTTTTCATTACCAATATGTAAGTCAGAAATTAACATTGCTTTAAAAGTATTATCGGTAAGTGTTAAATTGGTGGTATTAGTTTTTATCTCTGGTAAATATAATTTTTGAATATATTTAATTTCCCCATCCGCACTTATATCATGGGTTAAAAGATATCCTTGTTTTTTCATAATATTTATTCGCTGATGAATTTGTTTTATAGAAATATTCATTATATCGGCAATTTCATTTAAAGTATAACCATTTATTAGTAAATCAAATATTTTACTATTTATTTCTGTCATATTTTCACTTCCTTGATGTGATGTTATTCTATCAAATATTTAAACGTTTGTAAATAATTGACTTTTAAAGTTTTGCGTGCTAAGATAGTTAACTAAGCAAAGGAGTAGTTTTATGAATACAAATAAGCAGGCTGTGGAAACAGCATTAAGAACTTTATTAGTATTATATACAGAAGAACATGCGATTAATTCTAAAAGAGAAATTGATAATGATTATTTAATTGAAAATTTAAGTGCGATTGCTTATAGTAATGAGTTTGTTACTAGCTATAATACCAAAAAATTATTATCTGAACTTAGAGAACATCATCAGCTAATAATAAATTTTTCAAATCCGGATCGTATTTTAGATGTTATGAATTTTTTGGCGGTTAAAGATGATTTTATTGCTTTAATAAAAGAATATTTAGCTACTAAAAATAAAGAAGAAGCAAAAGATTTATTATTAAAACTAATTAAGGATTTTTCGAATATAGAAGATGCTAAGCAAATTGGAAGTGTTAGTAAGGATTTTATTTCATCAGGAATTTTCAATATGCTTGTTGGTTATATTTTAGGCAAAGAATTAAAAAAACAGCTAACTTTAGAAGACTTTACTCAGATGGAAGAAGTTAAGGAAGATAAGGTTTCGCCAAAACTTTTGGTCAACCTAAATAGTGTATTAGAATATTTTAATTCTTTAGATATTGAACAATTAGGAAATAAAAATATAATATATCAGAATTTTGATAAAAGTAGGAGTGTACGAAAACTATCTATAAGAAATAGATATAAAGTTAGAAAAAATAGTAGTAAAAACTAACAATACTTAGTGGTTTGTTAGTTTTTATAGTCTTTGTAAAACAATGGGGGAAAATATATGACACATGATATTTCACAAACGGAAAAACAAAAAATGAAACTTATTAGAGAAAATAATTTTACTATTGGTTATATTACTAATGTTGGAAATAAACGAGCAACGAATGATGATGCGGTTGATTTTATAATGCATCCAGAAAATAGAAATTTAAAGATGTTTGTTGTCGCGGACGGTGTTGGATCAAGTAAATATGGAGCTTTAGCGGCGGAATATTTAAAAGAAAGCTTGTTAAAATGGTTTTCTAGTTTAGAACCAGCTTATATTAATACACCCCCAACTTTAAAGTCGATATTTTGGGGGAAGATGCGCGAAATTAATAGGGATTTATTAAATTTGTATAATGGTCAAGGATCGACAACTTTAGTTTGTGCCATTGTTGGGGAGAAAGAAACGATTATTGCGAATTCTGGTGATTCTAGGGGATATATTGTTGGCTCTGAAGGATTAAAACAATTAACTGCTGATCATTTAGTTTGGTTTAAGTATAATGATGAAAAATCGATTTTAAAAGATGATATTCGTTTTATGATTGGAAATAATTATATCAGTCATAGTATTGGTAGTAGTGAAGAAGATTATCGCCCAGACATTGTAACAGTTCAAAATGATGATTATGAAGCTTTATTATTATTTACTGATGGTATTACTGATATTGTTTCTGATGCTAAAATAAAATTTATTTATGATCATAATATTTCGCCATTAGTACTATTAAAAATAATTGATGAAGCGGTTAACTCTGAACCGGAGTTAATTTCTGAAGAAGCAAAACAACGCTTTATAAATCGAACTTATATGATAAACCCGCAAACCAAACCCGGTAAAGATAATGCGACAATGCTTTTATATAAAAAACATTAAGGAGGAATTATAATGAATATTAGATTATTTAAAATTGCTGAGAATTTAGGCGTTCCATGTCAAGAATTAGCTCCTAAAATAGTAAGAAAGAATAAGTTTAATAAATTATTATATTCAGCAGCAACAAATAAAGGAAGTAGAATAAATAATGAAGATTATTATAAAATTATTGTACACCCTTTAGATTCTAGTTTGCTTATGGCGATAGTTGCTGATGGTGTAGGTGGCTATAGTGGTGGTGAAATAGCCTCATTATTTATCTCTGAAAAATTAGCTTTCTTTTTTAAAAATTCTCAGCCATTAGAAATTAATAATACTGATTTGTTTAGTCTTAAGTTACAAGAAGAATTACAACGTCTTAATGAAGAAATGTTAAAAAATGCTTATTATATTGGAGCAACTACTTTATCATGTGCGGTTATAAATAAGAATGATATTATTATTTGCGAGGTAGGTGATTCAAGAATATATACTTATAATGGTAATCTGTTAAAACAGGTTACGGAAGATGAGTCAGAAGTCTGGCAGCTTTATAAAAGTGGTTTAGTTTTAAAGGATGATTTGCGCTTTATAACAGGTAATAATATTATTACTAATGCTTTAGGGGATTGTTTATACAAACCGGCGCAATTAAATGTTTTAAATAAAAATGAGACTCAGGCTCTGTTGTTAACAACTGATGGGGTTACTGATATTTTATCTGATAACGTTTTAAATAAAATATTTTCAGAAATGTTTACTTTAATTCCCGAAAAAATTACCGAAATTATTGTTGAAGAAGCTGTAGGTGGGAAGAAAGATACGGTTAGTGATGAGGCCGTTGAAAGAATATGTGCTGGTGATGGATATCCTATATATGAAACAAGTCCAGGGAAGGATAATGCCACTGCGGTTTTAACTTTAGTTCCTAAAAATAACTTGAAATAAATTTTTAAATATATTTGACATAAAAGTGATAATGGTGTATAAAATATAATGATGAAAAGGAGGAACATATGGCAAAGAATTTAGTTATAGTGGAATCACCAACAAAAGTAAAATCAATTGGTAAATATTTAGGTAAAGATTATGTTGTATCGTCGAGTAAAGGACATATTAGAGATTTATCAACTAAAGGTAAGTTTGGTCTAGGAGTTGACGTTGATAATCATTTTAAACCGGATTATAAAACAATAAAAGGCAAGAAAAGCGTTATTACGGAATTAAAAAAAGAAGCTGAAAAATCTGATAAAGTCATATTAGCAACCGATCCAGACCGGGAAGGAGAGGCTATTAGTTGGCATTTATATGATGCTTTAGGTCTTTCTAATGATAAATATAGCCGAGTAACTTTTAATGAAATTACGCAAAATGCAATTAAAGAGGCTTTTAAACATGAACGTAAAATTGATCAAAATTTAGTTAATAGTCAAGAGACAAGAAGAATTTTAGATAGAATTATTGGCTTTAGACTAAGTAAATTTATTAAATCTAAAACAGATGGTAGTAGTGCGGGTCGTGTTCAAAGTGTGGCCTTAAAATTAATTGTTGACCGGGAGCGAGAAATTGATGCCTTTAAAGCGGAAGAATATTGGACGATAACTGCCGATTTTAATGAGTTTCAAGCGGCTTTATTTCAATATAAACATAAAAAAATTGAAATTAAAAATGAGGTGGAGGCTAATGATATTTTAGCCAAATTATCAAATGCTTTTGAGATTGAAAGTATTGATAAAAAATTAAAAAATAAAACCTCTAAAGCGCCATATATAACAAGTACGCTCCAGCAAGATGCTTCAAATAAATTAAATATGTCATCATCTAAAACGATGATGGTTGCCCAAAAGTTATACGAGGGAATTGACTTAGAAGATGAAACAGTTGGTTTGATTACTTATATGCGTACTGATTCAATTAGACTTTCTAATGAGTTTGTTAAGGAAGCTTTTGGTTTTATTGAAGGAAAATATGGAAAAGAATATACCGGTAGTGTTAAGGTTGGTAAGAAAACAGAAAATGTTCAAGATGCTCATGAGGCGATTAGACCAACTAGTATTAATAGAACTCCAGAAAGTGTCAAACCTTATTTAACTAATGATGAATTTAAATTATATCGAATGATTTATTACCGAGCTTTAGCAAGTCTTATGGCGCCAGCTAAAGTAGAAGGAACAACCGTTATTTTAAACAATAATGACTATCAGTTTAAAGCAACTGGTCAAATTATTGTTTTTGATGGTTATTTAAAAGCTTATGGTGATTACGAAGATACTAAAGACACGGTTTTACCGCCATTTGATAAATATAAATCTAATATTATTGTTTCTAATGATATTATTAAAGAGCAACACTTTACGCAACCACCAGCAAGATATACCGAAGCTTCATTAATAAAAGCGTTAAAAGAATCTGGTATTGGTAGACCTAGTACTTATGCGACAATTATTAGTAATATCAAAAAAAGAGGTTATGTGGTTTTAGATAAGAAAAAGTTTGTTCCAACTGATATCGGTATTGAAGTAACGGATCGTCTTCAAGAATGTTTCTCTAACTTAATTAATGTTGAATATACTGCTAATATGGAAGATGATTTAGAGAAAATTGCTGATGGTAAGGAAGTCTGGTATGAAGTTTTAGAAAATTTTTATAAAGATTTTGAACCGGCTGTTGAAGATGCTTTAGAAAAACTACCAAAAAAAGAAGCAGAAAAGACTGGAGAAATGTGTCCAGAATGTGGCCATCCTTTAGTTATTAGAAAAGGACGTTATGGTGAATTTGTGGCTTGCAGTAATTTTCCAAAATGTAAGTATATAAAGCAAGAACCAAGAGAAGAAGCTATTATTTGTGATTGTCCAAATTGTGAAGATGGTAAAATTGTAGAGAAAAGAAGTAAAAGAGGGAAAATTTTTTATGGATGCAATAACTGGCCAGAGTGTAAAACAGCTTATTGGGATAAACCGACTGGTGAGAAATGTCCAGAATGTGGTGGTATGTTAACGGAGAAAAATGGTAAAATAAAATGTAGTAACTGCGATTATAAAAAGTAGTTGCTTTTTATTTTGCTAAAGATTAAAAAATATAGTATAATAAGCCCGAGGTGAAATTATGAATCTGGTTTTAGATTATGAACAAATGAATGATATTTTGGAAAAATTGAACAAAAAAGTTATAAAAAAAGAAGAACCAATTGGGTATACAACGTTTGGCTTTCCAATTGATCACTATACTTATGGGCACGGAAATGATCACGTTATTTTAACGGCGGGAACGCATGCTGTTGAACTTATTAGTAATGTTTTTTTAATAAAATTTATGGAAAAACTTAGTAAAGAAAAATTCATTGATGAGAGTAAGTACACTTTACATTTTATTCCTTTTGTTAATCCGGAGGGAACAATTGTAGTTACTAATGCAATTAGAAGTGTTATTCCTAAAAATGATAATCCAGAACATGAACAATTAATTTGTTTGCAATACTATTTAAATTCTAAATTAGAAGATGATTATGTAAGAGATTTTCAAGATCGAGATATTAAAACGCATCAGCATATGTTTAGACACTTTGATATTGATAAAATTGATGATAAATATAAACAACTTATGAATAATGTTTTGAAAATATTAAAAGAGCAAGACTTATCAGTAGGATCTTTAATTAATTGGGCTAGTAATGGAAATGGAATTGATCTAAATTCTAATATAGAGTATGGAGTAGCTTTAGAAGAAATAAAAGAAGCTTTAAAAGAAGGTAAAAAAATATATAATTCTAAAATGACAAGGATAAATACACTAGATAAAACTAAACCGGGAGTTCTTGGATGCCCAACTGTTTCTTTTCCAGTAAAAATAGAACCAGAAAATGTTGCTTTATTTGATTTTTATAAAAATATAAAAGAAAAATATGATTTAGTTGGATCTTTAATATATCATAGTTGTGGTGATATTGTATATTATCAAGATACAATGGTTGAAGAAAATCCTTGGAATAAAGAATTTGGTGAAAAAGATATAGGAGTGAATCGTAAAGTTGCGGCTAAATATGCGGCTATTGCCAATTATCAAGTTGGAACACCAACAACATATACAACAATGGATGCAAAATTGAAGTCGATTGTTCCAGGAACGTTATTAGTTGAACTAGGTGGTATTCGTTCAACACCATTATCACAATTTTTAAATTTTTCTACATTTAATATATATCCTAAAATTATGCGTAAAAATACAGAAGCTATTGTAGAAACGATTAAAGTTATGTCTTCACAGTATCATAAGGATGATTTAGAAGATTTTAATTATATGGTTTTAGTAAATAAAGATAATCCTATTAAAGAAGTAGACATGCCGATAGATTTAATTATGGTTGGTCGTAATAATAGTGATGGTGAACCAATTAAACTAGAAAAGGAAGCAGCAATTTGGTTTAAGTTGATGCAGAAAGAAGCAAATCAAATATTTACTAATAGAATTATTGCCGATTCTGGATACCGAACGATAGAAAAGCAACAAGAAATTTTGGATTTTTATTTAAAACCGGAAGAAAGAGGAGAAGAAGCATATAATATGGTGGCTTTACCTGGTTTATCTGAACATCATACAGGACTTGCGATTGATGTAGCATTAATTCAAAATGGAAAATATAATGATGACTTAACAGGTGAAGAAGAAGAGTTACAGTGGTTAGCCAAAAATTCTTATAAATATGGATTTGTTTTAAGATATCCAAAAGATAAGGAATCGGTTACTGGTTATAGTTATGAACCGTGGCATTTCCGCTATGTAGGCCGAGAGTTAGCCAAAAAAATTGTTGATGAAAATTTGACTTTAGAAGAGTATTATAATTTAAATGTAAAAAAAATGATAAAATAGTTTGCTTTATTTGATATAAGTAGTTATTCGCTACTTTTTTATTTGACAAAATATTAAAAAAATATATAATATGTTTTGTTGAAAAAAATTAGAAGAAAAAATAATGAAAGGAGGCAAAATGTGAACGACAACACACAAATTAAAGCTCAATTACTATTTAGAAAAAAAGAATTAGAAGAAGAGATTAGTGAAATTAAAAGTAGAATCTTTGATTATGAAGAAAAAGTGGACACTTGTCAAAGTTCATTAAAAGCTCAAGAATTAAAAGGCTTAATCCTTGAGGAAAAAGATAAGCTTGCGGGTCCTGAACATTATTATCAAATAGTGGGCGAAGTATTATCTGAAATGTTCTATATTGAGCCTCGAGAAGAAGAAAACCAAAATATAATAAGAAAGTAATAAGTAGCTTAATTAGTTACTTTTTATTTTGCTTAAAATAAGGTATAATTAAAAAAGAGGTGGAATTATGAAAGAAGGAAGAAAAATTTATTCATTATTATTAAAAGCTGAAAGTGGAGAATATTACCGAATTAAGATTGATGAAGATTATCGTAATCCTTTAGCGGTTATTGATGCTTATACTGTAACTTATCCTAGTAAGGACGCCCTTTGTGCTGGATATAGTTACAAGTTGAAAACTAATATTGTAGATGCAAGAATTGTTTATCAAAAACAGGAAAAGACTAAGTCGATAGAACCAATTTTTGCGGATATGGAAGAATTAGGAAAAATTGCTTTAGATTTTGGTAAAAGTAGCGAGATTGATGTTACTGATTATAAAGTTAGCTTTAGAATTCATTTGTTTGCGAAAAAGTTGATGGATGATTATTATCATAATGTTGATGTTAGAGATGCTTTTGATAGATATGGCGATTACATTGTTAGAGATGCTTTAATGAATAAGAATGAAGGTATGCTAATTAGTCGTTTATGTGAGTATCGTAAACTTCGTAAATCAATGCTTTTGAAAAAGAAAATAGAGCTTGGTGAAAAGGTGGATGTATATCCATTGGTTGTCGATTTAAGTGATGCTAATATAATAAAAAGTGATGAAAGAAATTTAGAATTAGTGGAGTCAGAGATTAATGACCTTCAAAATGAAGTCTTTTCTGATTCAACACTGCAACAAGGCCAAGCTTTGAAATTAGAAGAGCTTTATACTAGAAGAGAAGCTTTATTAATAAGTCTTGATCGTAAAGAAGATAAAAACCAAATTCCTGGACAAACGAAGATGATGTTTTAATGCAAGAATTAGATAAGTTTTTAAATTATATTAATAATAGAGGTTTTTCTAAGCACACATATAATAGTTATCATAAGGATTTATTAGATTTTTTTTCCTTTTTTAAAAATAAAAATATCAATAATATTACAGTTAATGATATTAGAGGTTATATCAGAAGCTTGTATGATAAAAAATATAGTGCGACAACTATTTCAAGACATATTAGTACTCTTAAGAGTTTTTATAAATATTTGGAAAATGAAGATAAGATTGAATTTAATCCCATGTATTTAATAAGTAATCCCAAAAAAGATAAAAAGCTTCCTAATTATTTAAATTATGAAGATTTAGAAAAGCTTTTAAAAACCCCAGATATTAATAATAAGTGGGGACTTAGAGATGCTTTAGTATTAGAAATGCTTTATTCTACAGGGATTAGGGTTAGTGAACTTGTGAATATTAAAGTAAGCGATATTAATTTTTCCGAACGTAAAATATATGTCTTTGGTAAGGGAAGAAAAGAGCGAATTGTTTTTTATGGTTCTAATCTAGAAAAATTATTAAATAAATATTTAAAAAATTATCATGAAATTTATTTATTTACCAATACTAAAGGTGATAAGTTGAATGAGCGAACTGTCCGTAAAATAGTTAGTGATACGGCTTTGAAAGCTCATATAAATGTTAAAGTAACACCACACACACTAAGACATACTTATGCGACGCATATGCTGAATGATGGAGCAGATTTAAAAAGTGTTGGTGATTTATTGGGTCATGAAAATTTATCGACAACGGGGATCTACACTCATGTTTCTAATGAAAGATTAAGGTCGGTTTACTTAAGTTCACATCCGAGAGCTAAAAAAAACTAGGAAAAGTTTAGGAAATTTGTTATAATTGTAAAAGAATAAAAAAGGAGCGATGCACATGAAATATGTTTATTTATTTAATGAAGGTAATAAAGATATGCGTGATTTATTAGGTGGTAAAGGCGCTAATTTGGCAGAAATGATAAATATGGGACTTCCAGTTCCGAACGGTTTTACGGTTACAACAGAAGCTTGCAATAAATATTATGCGGATAATGAAGTGGTAAGTGATTCTTTAAAAGAAGAAATTTTAAATGCTCTTAATAAATTAGAAAAGGTAACTGGTAAAACAGCAGGAGACGAAAATAATCCTTTATTACTTTCAGTTCGTAGTGGTTCACCAGTAAGCATGCCAGGTATGATGGATACTATTTTAAATTTGGGTTTAAATGATGAAATTGCGAAAGCTCTTTCGACAAGTGAAGATAATATGCGATTTATTTATGATTCTTATCGGAGACTTATTATGATGTTTGCTAATGTTGTTAAAGGTATGGATAAGGATAAATTTGAAAATATTTTAGAAAGTAAGAAAAAAGAAAAAGGTGTAAGTGATGATTTAAAATTAAATGCCGAAGATATGTATGAAATCGCGATGAGTTATAAAGATTTATATAAAAAATTAATTGGCGAAAGTTTCCCACAAGATATGGAAACACAGTTAATAGAATCAGTTGCGGCAGTTTTCCGTTCTTGGCATAATGAACGAGCTATTATTTATCGTAAAATGAATAATATAAGTGAAAGTTTGGGGACAGCTGTTAATGTTCAATCAATGGTTTATGGTAATTTAACCGACGATTCATTAACTGGCGTAGCTTTTTCTAGGAATCCAGCCAATGGTGAGGATAAGTTATATGGTGAATTCTTAGAAAAGGCTCAAGGAGAAGATATTGTTGCTGGGGTTAGAACACCTAAATCGATAGAAGCTATGGAAAGAGATTATCCGAAAATTTATAAAGAATTGAAAGATATTTCTAAAATTTTAGAAAATCATTATAGAGATATGCAAGATATGGAATTTACAGTGGAAAAAGGTAAACTTTATATGCTGCAAACTAGAAGTGGTAAAAGAACGACTTTGGCAGCTTTAAATATTGCGGTTTCAATGGAAGAAGAAGGTTTAATTACTAAAGAAGAAGCAATCATGCGAGTTAGCCCTGATAAAATTGATGATCTTCTTCATCCAACATTTGAAGAAGAAAGTTTAGCTAATGCAAAAAAAATTACAACGGGATTACCAGCGTCGCCAGGAGCTGTTAGTGGTAAAATTTATTTTGATGTCAAAAGTGTTACTAATGCTAAGCAAAAAAACATTGATGCTATTTTAGTAAGAAATGAGACTTCACCAGAAGATATTGAAGGCATGAACAGTGCAGTTGGTTTTTTAACTGTAAGAGGTGGAATGACATCTCATGCGGCGGTGGTGGCCCGTGGTATTGGTCGTTGTTGTATTAGTGGTTGCCGTGATATTGTTGTTGATGAAAATAAAAAAACAATGATTGCTAATGGTAAAACATACCGAGAGGGTGATGAAATTTCTTTGGATGGCGTTACTGGTAATGTTTATGAAGGTAAAGTGGCAACAAAAGAAACTAGTCTAGCCGGTAATTTTGAAAAGTTTTTAAGTTGGGCTAAGGAAATCAAAAAAATAGGTGTTAAAGCTAATGCTGATACACCAAAAGATGCCCTAGCGGCTTTAAATTTCGGGGCTGAAGGTATTGGCCTTTGTCGAACTGAACACATGTTTTTTGAAGAAGAAAAAATATTTGCAATTAGAAAAATGATAATCGCTAGAAATAAAGAAGAACGGATGCAAGCAATAGAAGAAATATTACCAATGCAAAGAAAAGATTTTGAAGGTTTATTTGATGTTATGGATGGAAAGAATGTAATTATCAGATATTTAGATCCACCATTACATGAATTTTTACCGAAAACTGAAAAAGAAATTAATAAATTAGCTAAGTATTTTAAAATGACTAAAGAAGAAATTAGCGAAGTTATTGATAATTTAAAAGAAGTGAATCCAATGATGGGACATCGTGGGTGTCGTTTAGCGATTACTTATCCAGAGATTGCTGTAATGCAGACGACAGCGATTATCGAAGCAGCAATTAATAAAAAGAAAAAAGGAATTCATGTTTATCCAGAAATTATGATTCCATTGACAAGTGATATTAATGAATTTAAATATTTAAAAGAAATTATTAATAATACAGCTAAAGAGGTTATGGCTGATAACCATGTAGAAGTGGATTATAAAGTTGGAACAATGATTGAGGTACCAAGAAGTGCGATATTAGCTGATGATATAGCTAGTGAAGCGGAATTCTTTAGTTTTGGAACGAATGATTTGACACAAATG
>CALVRP010000074.1 GCA_944358665.1 uncultured Bacilli bacterium | reverse complement strand
AAAAAAATTAAACACAGAAGGGGTAAAGAAAAAAATATCCACATATGTTTATAACTGATAGAAACATTTAAATATCAATATTTTTTTTAGTGGAAAAATTGTTTAAAAAATCTTTCAGAACATAATTTCGTGTTGATAAAAAAGTTATTAACTTTTGTTATAAAAGAAGAAAAAATCATTAATGTAATAAATACACTATTAGTTTTTCTAAGAAAGATTAATAATTAATGTACTTTAAACATAATATTAAAAATAAAAAAAGATTGACAAAATAAAGTTTTATCTATATAATTAATAAGGCAAAGAAAAAACGGAAGGAGTGAATATTATGAAGAGAACTTTTCAGCCTAATAATAGAAAAAGAAGTAAAAAAATGGGTTTCTTCGCAAGAATGCAAACAAATATAATTAAAAAAAGAAGAAAAAAAGGACGCAAAGTCTTATCTCATTAGAAAGCCACGGAATGTCCAGTGGTTTTTATTTATATTAAGGTGATAACATGAAGAAAATAAATATTTTAAAAAAAAGTGATGATTTTACTAGAATTATCAAGACTAAAAAGTCTTTTAAATATAAGGATTATATTATATATGTGGAAAAAAAAGAACCTAGTATTTATAATTTTGGCTTTTCAGTAGGCAAAAAAATAGGTAATGCTGTTACAAGAAATAAAATTAAAAGACAATTAAAAAATATTCTTGATAAGTATAGATTTAAAAATAACTTTAATTGTGTTATTATAGTAGGTAAGGGAATTTTAAATCGATCTTTTAAAGAAAAAGAAGAAAATTTAATTACAGCCTTACAAAAACTTGATTTAATAAAGGAGAAAAAAGATGAATAAAAAAATAATACTTATTGTAACATTACTATTTATTTCTTTAACTTTAACTGGGTGTACAACCTGGCTAAAGGATGAAGACGGGGCAATGGTTAAAGAAGAGACTACAGGCCAAAACTTAGCTGAAAATATTTTGTGTCAGCCAGAAGATGAAAATGTTATTAAGACATATGAGGAAAATGGAATAAAAATCGAAGATTATCCAAAATGTTCTGAATTTACTCCAGCTGATGGTGGTTATGAAGGAATTTGGAGTACTATCTTTATCAAACCGCTTAGTTGGTTAATTATTCAAATAGGGGAGTTCTTATCAAATTATGGTTTAGCTATTATTGTCGTAACTTTATTAATTAGATTAATAATTTTCCCAATTAGTAAAAAGTCAGCTATGCAGTCTGAAAATATGCAATTAGCGCAAAAAGATTTAAAAAGGTTAGAAGATAAATATCGTAATAAACAATCTCAAGAACAACAAATGATGAAAGCTCAAGAAATGCTTCAAATTTATAAAAAATATGATATTAATCCAATGTCCGGTTGTTTATTTGCCTTTATTCAAATGCCATTATTCTTTGCCTTCTTAGAAAGTTTAAACCGCTTACCTGCTGTGTTTGAAGGTGAATTATTCGGTTTTAATTTAGGAACAAGTCCATTTAATGCTCTATTTGGTGGTAGTTTTGATTGGAATCATTTTGCCAATTCATTTAGTAATGGTGATATTATTTATATATTATTACCAATTATTGTTGGAGCAACAACATTCTTCTCATTTAAACTTAATTCGGGATTAAATACAACTGTACCTGATCAAGCAAAACAAATGAAGATAATGATGAATATCTTATTAATCTTTATCATTATCGCATCATTTACAATGTCAACAAGTATTATTATATACTGGATTACAGGTAGCTTATTCACAATTATCCAAAGTGTAATATTGAGGAGGAAAAAACATGCAAGTAATAAGGAAGGAAGCAAAAAATAAAGAAGATGCCTTATTTAAAGCTCTAGAAACTTTAAATGCTGGTATTAACGAAGTTATATTTTCTTATCAAGAAGAAGAAAGTAGCTTATTAAAAAAACAAAAATATCAAGTAACCGTAGTTACTAAATATGAAGTAAAAGAATTTATTAAAAATTATTTAAATAATCTTGCTTATTTAATGAATACTAAATTTGATATAGAAGTAAATGAAGTAGAAGGTGGTTTTAATACGATAATAACCACTGATGATAATGCTATATTAATAGGTAAAGATGGTAAGAATTTAAATGCTATTCAAATTCTTTTAAGAAGTGCTTTAAAAACAGAAACAAACTTTGATATGAGAGTTAATTTAGATGTTGCTGGTTATAAAGTCAAAAAAGAACATCAATTAAAAAATGAAATCAAAAAAATAGCTAAAGAAGTATTAGATACTAAACTTGATGTTAAATTAGATCCAATGAATTCTTATGATAGAAGAATTGTTCATAATGTTATTAGTGAGTATGATCATTTAGTAACTGAAAGTAAAGGCGAAACTCCAAATAGATATGTTGTTATAAAATATAAAAAGGACTAACAATAAAAAATTAGTCCTTTTTTGTATCTTTTTTCATAATAACTTTAATTCCTTTTAATTTGCACCATTCTAAAAAAGTATGTAAATAAATATTTCTTTCTCCAGTTTCAATTTTTGTAATTGAAGAATAACTTTTTTTAACAGAACTAGCAAATTCCTTTTGGGTTTCTTCTGACCATTCTCGCATCATTAAAACAATATCTTGAGGGATTAAATTAGTGATATCAGCTTTTCTCAAAGAACCACTCCTTACACTAATAGTGAAAATTTTTAACTCTTATTTCGTATGTCATTGTATACTAAAGCAGAGAAAATTTACTTGAATGTTTCACTGATAGTGAAAGTGAATAGGTGGTTTATATGAGAAGACATAAACATAGAAATAGAAGACGAAGTAAACAAGGAAAAATAATAATTATAACTAGTATTTGTTTATTATTTATAATGACTGCTGGTTATGCGGCCTTTAGTACAAATTTAAAACTTCGTGCTTCGACAAATATTAAATGTAATCCAATTTCTATAGAAAAATTAAAAGAAAGCAAAGTAACAACAGGAAGCGGTTTATATGAAAATACTTATGGATATTACGAATCTAGTTTTTTTTACAAAGGAATAAATCCAAATAATTATATATTGTTTAATGATGAAATGTGGCGAATCATAAATATACAGCCTGATAATGCAATAAAAATTGTTAAAAATGAACCTTTAAATAGCCCACTGAATTTTGATTATAGTAATACACGATTTACTAATAACAATTATTGTTCTAGTGTTAATAGTCAGGGAAATAATGGATGTAATTTGTTTGGCAGTACAAAGGAAACTATATCAAATGGTGGTAATATTATGACTATGATGCCTTATCGTACTGACGATTTGACAAAGAAAATTAGCGGCCCTAGTTCAATTTCTTATCTTAACAAATATTTAAACAACGAATATTATAGTTCACTATCTTCAAAAGAAAAAAAATATATTATTAGCTACAATTACGATTATGGATTATTACCAACAATGTACCAAAGCTCTTCTTATGATATTAGTAATTTATTATATTTAACAAGACGATTTTATGGAACATATTTTGTTGCTATTCCAAAACTTACCGATTATGTTCTTGCTAGTACATACACTGGTTGTGGTAGTGATAGTTATTATGTAAGTGAAGAATGTACAAAAGCAGCTGCTAAAGAAAATTGGATGTATGATAATTTTCATAATTTTTGGCTTATTAATCCACTTGAATATAAAGTTGGAAATTCATATTATACATATAAAAATGCTGCTGTTAGTAGTAAAACAGGAGGTATAATTCAAGTTAATTCGTATCAGAATAATCCAAATGTATATGTAAAACCAGTTTTATTTTTAACTAGTGAAATTAAATTATGTGGTAAAGGAACAAAAGAAGCGCCTTATATGATATGGAATTAAAACCATATTTTTTCTTGACTATTTTTATATTATGAATTATTATATTTTACAAGAAAAAAGTTATGAGGTGGAAATATGAATGATACAATTGCAGCTATTTCAACAGCCCAAGGAGTAGGGGCTATATCTATAATTAGAGTAAGTGGTCCTGAAGCTTTTTCTATTGTGGAAAAAATATTTACAAATAAAAAATTTAAAGATGCCCCTAGTCATACTATTCATTACGGGTATATTGTTGATAAAAGTCAAAAAATAGATGAAGTTTTAGTAAGTAAAATGTGCGCTCCTAAAACATTTACTTGTGAAGATGTCGTAGAAATTAATGCTCATGGTGGTATTGTAACAACTAATAAAATATTAGAATTATTACTAACTAATGGTTGTACTCTCGCAGAGCCTGGCGAATTCACTAAACGAGCATTCTTAAATGGGCGAATTGATTTAACGGAAGCTGAAAGTATTATGGATTTAATAAATGCAAAAACTGAAGATGCTAGTAAAATGGCTCTAAATGGTGTAAGTGGAAAAGTTTCTAATTTAATTAAAGATTTAAGAGAGGA
This sequence comes from uncultured Bacilli bacterium, assembly GCA_944358665.1. GTDB lineage: Bacteria > Bacillota_I > Bacilli_A > RF39 > UBA660 > Coprosoma. The sequence continues at coordinate 1,001 of CALVRP010000074.1, read as the reverse complement.
TTTAGCTGGTATTATTACAAATATTGAAGTTAATATAGATTATCCAGAATACGAAGATATAGAAGAGATGACTATCTCAAAAATAAATGAGAGTTTAGGAAGTTTAAAAGAAAAAATAAATAAAATATTAAAACAAAGTAATACAGGAGAAATATTAAAAACAGGTATTAAAACAGCAATTATTGGAAGACCAAATGTTGGTAAAAGTAGTATATTAAATTGTTTAGTAGGTGAAGAAAAAGCGATTGTTACTGATGTAAAAGGAACAACACGAGATAGTGTAGAAGCATCTATTGTAATAGATAATATTATTTTAAATTTAATTGATACTGCCGGTATAAGAAAAACGAATGATATTGTCGAAAGTATAGGTGTCGATAAAAGTTTAAAATTAATAGATGAGGTTGATTTAGTCTTATTTGTTGTTAATTACAATGAAAAATTAACTGAAGATGATAAGAAAATTCTTGATAAGTTAAAGAATAAAAACTATATTACAGTTATTAATAAAACGGATTTAGAAAAATATATTGATGATGAAAATTTAGATAACAAAGTTTATGTTAGTGCTTTAAAAAATGAAAATGTCGAAAATATAGGCCAGGAAATAAAAAGATTATTTGATTTAGAAAAAATAGAAACAAGTGATTTAACATATTTAACAGGAGCGAGAAATAAAGCTATTTTAAACAAAGTTTTAAAAGGTATTAATGATGTAAGTGCTGGTATAGAAAATAACTATCCAATTGATATGATTGAAATAGATCTAAGAAATATTTGGAACTTACTTGGAGAAATTACTGGCGAAGTATATGAGGAAGAATTATTGGACGAATTATTTAGCCGATTTTGTGTTGGTAAATAATTCTTTTTATTATTTTAAATTTGTAGTATAATATGTGAGAAATGTGGTGATTTATATGAACTATGAAATTATTGTTGTGGGTGGTGGCCACGATCCTTGTGAAGCTGATTTAGCTACTGCGAGAAAGGGTCATAAA